>JBDTJC010000415.1:0-13761 GCA_039936055.1 Polyangiaceae bacterium
CAGTACGGAATCGCGATTGGCCCGCGAATGTCACGAATATCATCGGGAGTCATTGTCGCCTCTGTTCACGACTGCGAAAGAAGCCGAGCAGCGTCGGCAGGTACGGAACGGCGGTGTCGAGCTCCAAACAGTCCACCCCCTCGCGTCGAAGGGCGCGGGCCGTTCCGAGCCGTCGCGCTTCGGCTAGCTCGGCGAAGCGCTCGCGCGCACGCCGCTTGCCTGTGTCGAGCTCAACCAACTCGCCCGTTTCAGCGTCTTCCAGGGTGAGAATGCCCACGTCAGGCAAGCTCATTTCACGCGGATCGAACAGATGCATGGCTACTAGATCGTGCCGCTGACGGGTGAGCCGGATCGCGTCACGCACGCCAGCGCCATCCATCAGCGAGCCGCCCTGAGCTTCGAAATCGCTCAGCAAGAACACGACCGCGCGGCGCCGCGTGACCTGATTCGCAAAGCGCAAGGCCTGGGCAATGTCCGTCCCGCGCTGACGTGGCTCGGCGGCGAGCACCTCGCGCACGACGCGCAGCACGTGAGCTCGCCCCTTCTTCGGCGGTACGTATTTCTCTATCGTGTCGCTGAACAGCAGCAGGCCGACCTTGTCATTGTTGCGCGTCGCCGCGAGCGCCAGCACGCTGGCCAGCTCCGCGGCCATTTCCCGTTTGCTCTTGGCGCCCGAGCCGAAGTCGAACGAGCCGCTGACGTCGACCAAGAGCAGAATCGTGAGTTCACGCTCTTCGTGAAATTTCTTCACGAACGGGTGACCCGCGCGCGCCGTCACGTTCCAGTCGATGGCGCGCACCTCGTCCCCGGGAACGTACTCACGCACCTCGTCGAAATCGAGGCCGCGCCCGCGGAATACGGAGTGGTAGTGCCCAGCAATGGCATTGTCGACCAAGCGGCGCGTGCGAATCTCGATCTGGCGCACTCTGGCCAACATTTCACGACTCTGTTCTTGATCCATGGTTCGGCCCTCCGCGTTCACGGGACCGGCAAGGTCTCGAGAATCCGTTGCACGAGTTGTTCGGACGTCACGCCTTCCGCTTCGGCCTCGTAGGTGACCGTCACGCGGTGGCGGAGCACGTCGAGGGCCAATGACTTCACGTCCAGCGGGGTCACGTAGCCGCGGCCCTGCAGGAACGCCCAAGCCTTGGCGGCAAGGGTCAAGTTGATGGTCCCGCGCGGCGAGGCGCCGTATTGGATGTAGGATCCCAGTTGCAGACCGTAAGCCTCTGGTTTGCGCGTGGCCGAGATCAAATCGACGATGTAATCCTTGACGCGGTCGTCTACGTACACCCGGTTGACGACCTGCCGCGCTTGGGCAATTTCCGGCAGACTCACGACTTGGCGAACGATGAGCGACGGTTCGCTCGTCGCCATCGCATCGAGGATCGCCCGCTCTTCGGCGCGACTCGGATAGCTGATGACGAGCTTCATCATGAAGCGGTCGATCTGTGCCTCCGGCAGGGGGTACGTCCCTTCTTGTTCGATCGGGTTTTGGGTGGCCATCACCAAAAACGGATCCGGCAGCGCGTAGGTCTGGTCCCCCAGCGTGACTTGCCGCTCTTGCATCGCCTCCAGTAGCGCGCTCTGCACTTTGGCTGGCGCTCGATTGATTTCGTCCGCCAATACCAAATTGGAGAACACCGGCCCGTGCTTGGTCACGAAGCCGCCGTCTCGCGGATTGTAAATGAGCGTACCGACGATATCGGCGGGCAGCATGTCGGGGGTGAATTGCAGGCGTGCAAAGTCTGCTTTCAACGTACCCGCGAGCGTCTTGAGCGCGAGTGTCTTGGCCAACCCCGGAACGCCCTCCAACAACAGGTGCCCATTCGCGAGCAAGCCGACCAACAAGCGCTCCACGAGGTAGCGTTGGCCGACGATCACGCGGCCGATCTCCTGCTGGAGCGGAGCCACCCACGTGGAGCTTCGCGCGACGTCTTCCTCCAGCGCTTGAATGGTCGGGTGTACGGCCCGCGCCACTGCGTGCGATCGCGACCGTGGCTGAACCGCGCTCTCTTCGGTTTTCTCGGCGGGCGCGCCGGGTTCAGGCTGCGGGTAAAACGCTTGAGTCTGCATGTCGACTGGACCTCCGTGTTCGGTCCCCTAAAGCGAGGACAAATGCAGGATGGTCTGCGTCGGCTGCGTCAGCCTTGCGCGAGCATTACATCGCTGAAAGGATTCAGTCCCGGTCGGGCGCCCCTAGCGCTGTGCCATGGCGTTCGGCACGAACGTTGCTTATATGTGCGCAGTGCGAACCGATAGGAGCCGAACCGGCCAAAGCCAGAACTCGCGGTGCCAGTGAACTTGGAGGAATACGCGCTCGTCGGGAATACCCGCACCGCCGCGCTCGTCGGCAGCAACGGGAGCGTGGACTGGTGGTGCGTGCCACGCTTCGACGGGCCCGCGTGCTTTGCTGCCTTAGTCGGGTCGCCCGAGAATGGTCGCTGGCTCCTCGGGCCGCGCTCCGGTTCCGCGAAAGCTAAGCGCAAATATCGAAAAGACAGCCTCGTTCTAGAGACCGAATTCGCAACGGCGGAAGGTTCGGTCCGAGTCATCAGCGCTGGACCGCGCCGTCAAGGCCGTAGAGCAGCACGGCCTCGTCGGACCGGTGGAGCGGTGGCGAACCGTCCGAGCGCAAATCAAAGACGACGTCTGCCAGCACGGCTTCGACGCCGGCAAGCAGAGCTTCACACAAAGTTATGGTTCGACCGAGCTCGATGCCAGCCTGCTGTTGATTCCCGCCGTCGGCTTCTTGCCTGCCCGAGACCCGCGCGTACTCGGCACGATCGCAGCCATCGAGCGTGAACTCCTGCACGAGGGCTTGGTGCGCCGCTACCGCACCCAAAAGGGCGCCAACGCGGACGGCCTGGCTGATGTCGAAGGTGCCTTCCTGGCCTGCTCGTTTTGGCTGGTGGACGCTTACGCTCTCGCCGGAGAGCTGGAAAAAGGACAGGCGCTCTTCGAACGACTATTGGCGCTCAGAAACGACGTCGGCTTGTTGGCTGAGGAGTACGATCCCCACCGCAAACGCCAACTCGGCAATTTTCCGCAGGCCTTCTCGCACGTCGCTCTGATCAACAGCGCGCGAAACTTGGTCCAAGCCCAAAGTCCCGGAAAGCAGCGAACGCTGACGTAGGGCGCAGTTGACACGCGGCGAGTCAGGCGTAGACGCAGCAACCTGCGACCGCTCGAGAGCTCGCTCGCGTTTCATTGGGGACGAAACGCGGATCTCGTGGTGGTGGGAACACACGGGGGCGGCAGTGGCGCGGAGCGCGCCGAGGCGCACCCGAGCAACGATGCGGCCTTCTCGGCGATTGAACATTTTGGTTCGGAACGGTCATTGCCCGTTGCTCGCCTAGCCGAGGGCCGGGGCGGGCGTTCCAGTCGCATTGGATTTCGACCACGCGACACCCGTGCGGTCGTTTGAGGTCAAACATTCTTCGCGACCTCGGCCTGGCGCTCCTTGTCTTTGCGGCATCGACGGCCTATGGATCGCGTCGCTTACCTATCGACATGCCCGCGCCATCGCTTGCTGATTCCGTGCTGCGTCGCTTTCGGCACCTAGCCAAGTGGCGAGATAAAACGCACCTGTCGTCACTGTTTGCGGATCGTGCGCCGATCGATCTGGGCATTGTCGGTCGAACGTTGTTGCACGCCGCGGCGGTCGGCGTGGCTGCCGGACTCGTGGGCGCGGCGTTCTTCGCTGGTCTGGAGTACTTGCAACGCGGCCTGCTCGAAGAAATAGTCGGCTACGTCCCACTGCGCGCTGACGGGGAAACGTTCGCCGCGGGTCAAGGGCAGGGCGTTTTTCGCTGGTGGATGTTGCTTTTCCTCCCTGCGCTCGGTGGCCTGGCGTGCGGCCTGGTCACCCGGCTCGCGCCGGAGACCCGGGGCGGCGGCGGCGACGCGATGATTGAGGCTTTTCACCATCACGGCGGCCATATCCGGCGCCGGGTGATCTGGGTGAAATTCTTGGCGTCGATGTTCACGCTCGGCACCGGCGGAGCGGGCGGGCGGGAAGGGCCGATCATGCAGATCGGCGGCGCGCTCGGGGCCTTGGTCGCGCGAGTGCTGCGCGTAACGGTGCGCGAACGGCGTATCCTCATGGTTGCGGGCGTCGCGGCGGGCATGTCCGCGGTATTCCGCACGCCGTTGGGTGCGGCGTTGCTGGCGGTCGAGGTTCTTTACAAGGACGGCTTCGAGTCTGATTCGCTGGTCCCTGCTGTGCTCGCAAGCGTGGTCTCGTACTCCGTGATCATCTCGGTGTTCGGTGAGAGCACGTTGTTTGCGCGCGTTCCTCGTTTTCCTTTCGAGCCGCGCTACTTGCCTCTATTCGGGCTGCTGGCGGTCCTTACCGCGGCGCTCTCTGCGGGCTTCGTCTGGGTCTACAGCCGCTTCAGGCGCTTCTTCTCCGGACTGGCGGTGCCGGATTGGGCGCGCCCAGCGCTCGGGGGCTTGATGCTCGGGGCGCTTTGTACCCCGCTCATCTACTGGGTCGGCAACCACATTCACGCACCCGGGCAAGGCCTCGGCATGTTGGGCGGCGGCTATGGTGCGGTCCAAATGGCGATCGCCGGCTCGCCCTTCTTGACCGAAGGCTGGACCGCCGTGTTGCTGCTCATGGCGTTAGCACTGGCCAAGCTGCTCGCGTCGTCGATCACCATCGGGTCCGGGGGCAGCGCCGGTGACTTCGCTCCATCCCTCGCCATGGGTGGCCTGTTCGGCGGCGCGTTTGGGCGCGCGGCGCAGCTCGTCTTTCACGACCCGCACATTCAACCCGGGGCCTTCGCGCTCGTCGGGATGGGCACGTTTTACGGTGGCATCGCGCATGTACCGCTCAGCGCGCTGGTGATGGTCTGCGAGCTCGCGGGCAATTATGACCTGCTCGTTCCGTTGATGCTGGCGCAAGGGATCGCGTTCGTAGCACTGCGCCATCGCTCCCTGTACCACGCCCAAATGCCCGCGCTGCGCGATTCATCCAGTAATCGTGATGCGACGTTGCTCGGCCTACTCCGAAACGTGCGCGTTCGCGACGTGATGAAGTCCGGCGCGCCCCCCATCTGCTTCTTTCGCGAGACGCCCACTGCGGACATCGTTCGCCACGCGATCAACGCAGCGGGCCAGGAGGTGTTCCCGGTGTTGAGCGCGGACGGGCGCATCATCGGCTTGATCTCTTCGGCGTCGATGCGGGTGCTCTCTGCGGAACGCACTGACACGGGTTGGACCCTGGCAGCGGACGTCATGCAGAGCGTCGTGGCCGTGCACCCGGACGATGATCTACGCACGGCGACCGAAGCGATGCTGTCCAACGAGCTCAGGGAAATCCCGGTGATCTCCGAAGACAATCGCGTGCTCGGCATGCTGGACGAGACCGACATCTCCGAAGTCTATTTGCAAGCAGCAGTGCGCGCCGAAACCGCCGATCGCTCAACTGCGATTGTGACACCGCCCATCCGGCACTAACCTGCGCGCCTCCATGTCGCGCCCGAAGCCGCAGTCCCCAGAAGGCGCGCCCGACGACCACGTCGAGCTGGGAAACGTGCTCGGGTTCATGCGTCTGCTCTGGGCCGTCGCGCACGGGTTAGGTGCTGCGTCCAAGCAGATGCAGAGCAGCGTTGGTGTCACCGGGCCGCAGCGTCTCGCGGTCCGTATCGTCGGGCACTATGGGAGTATTTCGCCCGGCGAGTTAGCGCGTGTGTTGCGCTTGCACCCGAGTTCCCTGACAGGCGTGCTGCGCCGCCTGGAGGAGGCTACCTTCATCGAGCGTGAGGTCGACCCGCGGGACGGAAGACGGGCCGTGCTTCGCTTGACCAGGGCTGGCGAACGCCTGGACGCGCAGCGCGCCGGCACGGTCGAGGCCGCGGTACGCGCCGCTCTCTCCACCCTGCCGTACGGCATGGTGCGCGCTGCCGAAGACGTGCTCCGTCAACTCGCAGCGGAACTCGAGCTACGCTGGGGTGGCTCTGGAGCTCGACAGACGTCCCGCAGCGCACCGCGTCCGAGGCCGCGAACGAGCGCCACCCGACGACAGAAGTAGCGTTCAGCGCTGCTTTGCCCGGTCCGCGGAAAAGAGCTCGAAAGCCTGGGTGGTTCGCTCGCGCAGGCGGTCGATGGCTGTTTCCGCCATCAACTCGACGACCTTTACTCGGTTTGCCACGTCGACCTCCGCGAGTCGATTGACGGCCCGAGCCAGGTCCGGCGAACCGGGTGCGCAATGGAACATCGCCACCCCGCTGTCGGTGTCGACGCGAACCAGCTGCGCAGTCGCCAGCCGGTCCAAGGCCTGCGCAACGTCACGCGGCTGAAGGTTCAATTCCTCAGCTACCGCTGCAACCGTACATCCGCCTGCTGCCCGGTGCAGGAACAGCAGAGTGTCTAGCTGCTCATAGGTCGCAAGGTGACCGCGCAGCAAGGTCCGGAGCTCAAGGTCTGTTGGGTCGTGCACGGGCAGCAATGCTTTCTGACAAAGAGCTAGCATCCATTCGTTTGAACTCATACGGTTTCAGAGGCTCTCACTCTTTTCGAGTGCACTCGTTCCGCTCGGCCCTTACGGCGGGTGAGGCAACCTGTCTCGGGCGAGTCATTTGTAAACACCCGCGGGCACGGCACTGAACGCAATTTGGGCAGCCCACGACTTGGCACGCGCAGTGCGTGCAAGGACTATGACTCAGTAAGTGAAGCCCCAAGGAGACCACCATGAACGCGATTCGCCTCACCCCTGTCCTCGTATTCTTCGCTGCCGCGTGCTCGGCGACGCAATCCCAACCCGCGCGCACTGCCCAGGCGCCCGTGACTCACGCCCCGATGCCGAGCGTGGCCGCGCAGAAGTCCCCCGAGCGCTCGCTCGTGCAAATTGACGAGGAGATCCGCAAAGCCTGCAACGTGAGCGACGATGATGCGTATTTTCATTTCGACTCGTCACGAGTCACGGAGAACGAGCACGGAGTGCTGAAGCGGGTCGCAGTGTGCTTCGAGTCCGGACCGTTGAAGGGGCGTTCAATGCAGCTCGTGGGTCACGCGGACCCACGAGGTGACTCCGAATACAATATCGTCCTCGGAGGATCCCGAGCCGACGCCGTGAAGAATTTCATGCGCCAGCAGGGCCTCGCCGATGCCAAGATGGCGACCAGCTCACGTGGCGAATTCGACGCGACCGGTACGAACGAAGCAACCTGGGCAAAAGATCGACGAGTCGACATGATGCTCGCGCGCTGACGCGCCATTCCCCGCGAAACCAGCATCGTCGGCGGAAAGAGACGCGGCGGCGTGGCATACGCAAATCGGATTCCGCGTCTCTGCGTTCGCGTTCGACACCTCCATGCTAGCGGGCGTGGAGCGTGTCGGATCGTGTACTACCTACAAAGTGTTGAACTTCGTGGGCGTTCCACTCATGGCGAGACAGCGAACTCAGGCGTGATTGAGACACTGCGACGAGCCCCGTCGTTCTGTACCGTGCAGGCCGTTGCGACTCGCAAACAGTGACCCGAAATGGTCGTCAAGAGAACGGGAAACTCTTGACCGGAGTGCACGCGAAACGCGGCTCGTTGATCGGTCCAGGTGAGTTGCCAGGTGCCCTCCGCCACGCGCAGTTCAGTCGAGGCCGTGCCGACACTGTTTGGAATGGAGACCTGTACTGCCGTGCGCTCAGGCGTCGGTTGGGTGACCAACGGATCGGCAACTGGGGTCAGACTCAGTTCCGTACCTGCCGAAGCCTTCACTCGCACCTCATGGCAAGCGCCGCCGCCAGCTGAGACGCCGCAGCGTGTCACGCGCTCATGTGTGTGTCGAAAATGCACGACTGCGCCCGGCTTCTCGAGCGATGACGGCTTCTTCTGCGCGACGGTCGCACAACACAAGACCATGCCAACCACATAGCCAGCCCGCCAATGCTTCCAGGATGTCAGTTGAATGGTGCACGCTCACTTCGGTCGTGAACGGAGCACCGTCTTGCTTCGTCAGAGCCCGGGCTGAGCTCAGTCGCCAGGACGATTCTTCTGCGCATCATCATCTCCTCCCAGGTTGTCCTCAACCGTACTCGCTACGCCGATGGCACGCCACACGCCAACGCACGCGCCGCGTTTGAAGCTGGTTTTCACAACCGCGCGTCTTTCCCGCCTCACCGGTCTCCGATTGCCCCAGTCGTCTCCGCGGCGCCTAGCGCTGAAGCCACGGCCAATTTGCGCTCTGCGCAGGTGCGTACTTTGGGAATGCCGACAGACCGTGGAGTGTTGCTTCGTTGGAGTTCGAACTAGTTTGGGCTCATGTGCACCGAAAAACATCGAAAAGCGGAGACGCCATGAGGATTCAGATTGACCATGACGACCACGTACGAGGGAGCCGCAACCGGAGCCAGGAGATCGAAGCCACGGTACATGGTGCGCTGGATCGCTTCGGTGACAACATCACCCTCGTGCAAGTTCACTTGCGCGATGAAAACGGCCCTCGCTTCTCCGCGGATGACAAGCGCTGCCTGATGGAGGCGCGCGTTGCTCACCACCCCCCGATCGCGGTCAGCCATCGCGCGATCAATCTGCAGCAGGCGGTGATGGGCGCAGCCAATAAACTCGAGCGATCAATCAACCACGCGCTAGACCGCGCGCGTAGCCATTGAGCCCTCGCAACGCTTACGATTGACACACCGCGAGTCGATCGGACAGTAAATGCCGATTTCTCGTGGGGCCCGTTCATCCTCCCGCGTGATATTCAGGCCGACGTCGAGCCGCCTCTGCGGTGGCCATCGAAGCTGGCGCCATTGGGGTGGACAACGGCCTGAAGCTGGGCTGACGCCTCTCCCTGCTCGGCACGCGACTAGTTGACGGCCGCGTGCTGAGCAACATGGGGCTCTACCGTCGCCCTGCCGGTGTCGACCACGAGAACGGAGCAGGGCGCACGCCGCAGAACAGCGGTGGCGACATGCGACGGTGCAGCCGGATAATGAGGGCAGCCGACGATCACCAATTCAGCGTTCAGCTGCGCCGCAAGCTCGGGAATGAGCACGTCTGGCGGGCCGTCGAGCACGTGCAGCTCCGCGTTCGCGCTCCGACGTTTCAGCTCGGCTGCCAGCCCCCGCCTCGCGTCCAACGCGACCGACCGCTGCCAAAGAGGGTCTTCCCCATACGCTCCACCCTTCATCAGATCCACGGTGAGCGTCTGAAGGAAACCCATGTAAACACAATGGATCACCATCAGTCTTGCACCCGAGACAGTCGCCTCGTCAATCGCGGCATCCAGAGTCGTGGCGTCGCGAAACGAGTTGTCGACGGCGACCAAGATGCGACCCGATCCACAGCCCGCCCGCGTTGCTAGCACGGGACCGGGGAAGCGCGAGACCACTCGCTCGGTCACGTCCCGAAGTAGCGCATGACCAATTCCTCGCTCCAAATGGCTGCCAACGACCAGCAGCGCGTTCCGCGCGGTAGCGACCCGTGGCAAAATAACGTGCGCGGCTCCACGCTCGACCAAGACCTCAAATTCGTTTCCCCGGCGGCCGGTGAGTGCGCTGACCCGTTCGCGGATCGCAGAAGCGACTTGCTCCAGGTCCTCAGACGCCTGAGTTGCGGCCCACAGCCGCGGAGGTACGGCGTGCACCACCGTGAGCGGCACCCCGTCGCGCGTAGCGCGCCTCTCTGCCTGAATCAGCGTATCATCGGACGCTTCGGTCAAATCAGTGCCGGCCACGATCGGGTGCTTCATCTTCTGCTCCTGGGTGTTTGTCTTCCTGTACCAGAGAGTCGGAGTGCAACACGCGGCGAACCAATCCACGCAGTTGCTCCAACTTGAACGGCTTGTCCAAGAGCGTTGCACCCAACGCTTCGGCCCGCTCTCGCGTCTCAGCGTTCCCAAACGCGGTCATGATGATGACAGGCGTGGTCAAACCGGCTTCGCGCAGCCCGCTAACAATCTCGAGACCGGTGTAGACGGGCATCCGAATGTCAGTGACGAATAGATCCACCGGCATCGGCACACGACGCAGAAAATACGAATCCTCGATGCGCACAAGGAGCTGGTCACCATCCGCAACCTCGTGCACCTCGTAGCCCTCCTTGCGTAAGCAGTCGGCGACCAAACGTCGCATCTCGAAATCGTCCTCGGCGACGACGACGCGCGCGTGCCGAACGGCGCTCGAGTCCGTTTTCGCTGGGGCGGGGTCCATGCAGCGTGTGTTGCATGAGGCGTGCCGGCCAGAATCTATCTCGGCAAACCGCGCCGCTCGCAGATATCACGGGCGCGTCACGCGGCTCGCGCCCTGCGTGCGAGTCAACACGACACGCCCGGGGTCCAAGCGACACACTCGCGATGCCCTTAAGGCTCCTCGTGCGGCTCGTCCGTTTGAGCGTAGTGCTCGAGCTTGCGATACAGTGTCTTGCGCTCGATGCCCAAGACCCGGGCTGCCGCAGTCTTGTTCCCCGCGACCGTTTGAAGCACGTGCAAAATATAGCGGCGGTCCATCTCTTCGAGGCGCAGCAGCACACTTGGGTCATTGCCAGCCATGACGATATCTGTACTTTTGTGAAGACGGACGCGCTCGGCCAGGTCATCCATACCGAGCTCGTTGAAGCGCGCGAGCGCCACACCGCGCTCCATACAATTCTGCAGTTCGCGGACATTCCCCGGCCACGAATAGGACAATAGGCGCTCGGCCACCGCAGGTGAGATGGACGTTACTTGCTTGCCTGCAGCTTGCGCGAAGCGCCGCACGAAGTGCTGAGCCAACGGAAGGATATCGGCGCTGCGCGCACGGAGCGGCGGCAGTTCGAGGCGAATGACGTTGAGCCGAAAGAACAGGTCCTCTCGAAACCGCCTTTCGTCCACGGCAGCCTCGATGTCCAAGTTGGTGGCTGCGACAAAACGGACATCGATGGGGATTTCCGTGTTGCTGCCTAGAGGTCGTACGGAGCGTTCCTGAACCACTCGCAGCAGCTTGGGTTGCAGGCCAAGCGGCATATCTCCGATCTCGTCCAGGAACACAGTTCCGCCGCTGGCCTCAACCAAAAGGCCAGCGTGCGGCTGACGCGCGTCGGTGAATGCGCCGCGCGCGTAGCCGAACAGCTCGCTTTCCAGCAACGCTTCCGGCATCGCAGCGCAATTGATGGCCAAAAACGGGCGCCCACTGCGACGACTTTGGCGATGCAATGCCTTGGCCGCCACTTCTTTGCCGGTACCACTTTCGCCGGTAATGAGCACCGAGGCCTCGGAATCCGCTACGCGTTCTATCAAGTCCCGCACGTTTGCAAGCGCTGGACTCTCACCGATGAAATCACCGTCGGGACCGCGAGCGTTGCGCTCGGAGCGCAATCGGACAACCTCCTGATGCAGCGCTCGGTGCTGCGCGGCGCGATCGAGGGAGATGCCGAGCACGTCCAGCTGCACGGGCTTGCTGATGAAGTCGTAGGCACCAGCTCGAATCGCAGCGACCGCGGTCTCGTAGCTTCCGAACGCAGTCAAGACGATCACGGGCAGCTCCCGGTGCGCCTCGACGATTCGCGCACACAGTTCGATCCCGCTCCCTCCCTTCATGTTGAGGTCCGTGACAACGACGTCAAATTCCCCTGATTTCAGTGAGTTAAGCGCCTCCGTCGCGCTGGCCGCGGTGCTCACGACGTAGCCGCGGCGGCTAAGACCGAGCTGCAAAGTCTCGGTCAGCGACCTGTCGTCATCAACTAGAAGAACGCCGGTCACGCCGTCACTCCCGTGGGTAGAAAGACTCGAAACGCGCTCCCCTTGTCCAGCTCGGTTTGAACGTCAATCCAACCGTGGTGATCGCGCACGATGCCGTACGCCACCGCGAGCCCGAGCCCCGTACCGCTCCCTACGTCCTTCGTCGTGAAGAACGGTTCGAACAAGTGCGGAAAGTCTTCTTTTCGAATGCCCATGCCTTCGTCCTTTACGCACACACAGAGGTACTCGCCCTCGGCGCCGCCGTGGTCAGCCGGTGGGAGCACGCGTTGCTTCGAGACACTCAACGCCACCGTGCCCGGCCGCGCCATGGCTTGAATGGCGTTGACCACCAAATTGGTCAGCACCTGCAGGAGCTGGTCAGCGTCCACCACTGCGCCGGCGCCCGGCGCTAAATCCGTCGCCGTCAACGTCACTCGTTTTCGGGCGGCCAGCGGCTGGAGCATGTCCACCGTCTTCGCGGCCAGCTCGAACAAGCGCTGCGGGGCGGCGTGCGCGATGCGTGGTCGCGCGAAGTCCAAGAGGCTACGAATCAGGCGCGTCATTCGTTCGCTGGCGTCGCGGATCACGCGAGCATAGTCGGCAGATTCTTCAGGCGTGGTCTCGCCGGATGCAATCATATCAGCGCGCGCCTCGATGACGTTCAAGGGTGTACCGAGCTCGTGCGCCAGGCCGGACGCAAGCTTGCCAACAGTGGTCAGGCGGTCGGCGTGACGGAGCTGTTCGACGGCAGCCATACGGCTCGCCGTCTCCTGCTCGACGCGCGCGGCTGCCGACGCCAATTGCTCGCACATCGCATTCATATCCTCCGCCAAACTCGACAGCTCATCCTTGCGTGGCAGACGGAGCGGCTGCGAAAAATCACCGGCGCCGATACGACGGGCCTTCGCCGACAAGGCCGAGATTGGCTTCCCCACCAACCAAAGTCCGAGAATGCCCGATAGCAGAGCGCATACCGTGGCCAGCGTCGCCGTCGTGATCACGGTTTCGACCACGGTCTTGCGCACGTACGCATCTTGGGCCGCCAGTGATTCGCAGATCTCAATGGCGCCGGTAGGCGGCTGGCCCGTCGCGAGGGTCGCGTAGATACAACGGTCGTGGCCGGCCGCGGTCGGATCGTTGGCGATGCTCAGCGTTTCGCCCGGCACCAAACGAGCCACGCGGCTGTCCAACGCCGTCGGAGCAGCAGCCGGGATGGGGTGCCAGCGGATGCGCAACTTGGGCGTTCGCACGCCAATTTCATCGACCATCGTGATTGCGCGGGCCGCGCCGTCTTCGTTCCACGACGCGAGCGCCGCGTGTGCCACGACCCGAGCCATCAGCTGATGATCGCGCACACGATCCGACTCGAACAGTCCCACTTCGCGCCGCACTCGCAGGTAGCCATTCACGCCCAAAACTGCGGAAGTGCTGAAGATGAACATCAACGTGAGTTTGGGGACGAGTTTCATGTCACCGTGTTTATGAGCCGGCTCGGTAAGCGTAGGGCAAGCGCCCTAGCGGCGCGAGCGAGACAGGCAACGTTTCTGGGTGTAGCATTCGGACACGCCGTGTCAGGAAGACCCGGCAGCCCGTCGACGCTAGCCGGCTGGTGCTCGGATGCGTGGAGAAGCAATTCTGGCACGCGATCTGCAGTCGCACTGCCAGAGGCTCAGAACGTGCAAATCTGGCTGGCAAATTCTCTAGGGTGCGTGGCCTATGATCGCGAACTATTTACGGTCGTCGTTGGCAATCTGCGTGAGCGCCGAGGGAGGAGCGTGGACGAACGCTTCGAGTGCCTGCACACTTTGTCCCGGCTGCCTTGGCTCGATCAACCCCGCGTCCTAGACCCCGTGCTCCTGCTCATGGAGATCTATGCCGCGTGGGACGAACTCTGGACCGCGCGGACCCATGACCTCGCAGTCCGGCCGCGCGGGCGCGAGTCCCGGTTCGAGCCGAGCAGCGTGCGCATGGGCCGCCCCGAAACTCTCGGCAAATACCTCGCGGCGCCCATGCAAAGTCTCGCTGCGTTCGCCGCGTCAACCACGGTCAACCGGCGCGTTCGCGCAGGAACTCATCGTGAGTTGGTCTCCGGCGCAAACTTGA
>JBDTJC010000416.1:0-5195 GCA_039936055.1 Polyangiaceae bacterium
GGCCCGGCGGGCAGAACGTGAACAAGGTCTCGAGCAAGGTTGACCTGCGCTTCGCGTTCGAGGAATGCGCCTTGCTGAGTGAAGAGCTCAAACAGCGGCTCCGCGCCAGTGCCGGGTCTCGTTTGGATGCCGAGGGTCGCATCCAAATCACCAGCCAACTCACGCGCAACCAGTCGGACAACCTGGAAGACGCCCGTCAGAAGCTGGCTGAGTTGCTGCTCGCGGCGACGGTTGTGCCCAAACGCCGCCGGAAAACCAAGCCGAGCCGCGCCAAGAAGGCGGCCCGCGTGGCGAACAAGCGCGTGCATGCCGCGAAGAAGCAGAATCGCGGGCGCGTGGCGGCGGACTGAGCGCGCGAGCGCTCAGCCCTTCACTTCGAACGGCGCGCGACCGAGCTCAACGCCATCGGCGGTCGAGACCACGGCAACCCAATGTCCGGGGTCGCGAATCAGGCGCGTGTTGCCCCAGGTGCGAAAGCGCGGTTGGCCCGCCGGCACGCTCAACTTCACGTGGCCGACGCTCGCTTTGGTGTCCTCATTCTCGAACATCACGCTGATGGTGCGCGCCGCGCCGCTCGAGTTATCCAGCTCCACGAACGCGTAAACCGGCGTGTTTCCGAGCGTGAAATCGGCGCCGGGGGTCGGCTCGTGGTTCTCGATCTTGTGCGTGACCACGACGCGCTTCAGTTTGAGCCCGGCGTCACTCGTGACGAGTTTGGGCTCGGGGAGCAACGCGCTGACGGCCGGGCTCGGCGTGACGGACGCAGAACCGGCCGCGCCGTTCCCGCTCTTCGCGACGGTCGCAGCGCTCGCGATGGTCGCAGCGCTCGCGATGGTCGCGGCGGGCCCTGGCACGACAACGGCGCTGTCCGTGGCACGCGCGCCCTCCGTCACGCTGACATCCCGCGTATCGTTGCAGGCCACGCCCGCGAACGAGAAGCCAATCGCGAACATGGCCGCGCCGAGCGCACTCACCGCCACCCATCGTGTATTTTCTGAACCGTTCATCGCGGTAACCTCCGCCGACGATTGCCGTCGGTAGCTCCCCCCACAGCAAGGGCCAGGCCAAGCCGAAATCCCGGAATTTGAGCCACTTATTGAAGCAAAGGCGTGGCTCGGCGCCCGCAATCGGCGTGTCGCGCGTGCCGCAGGTGACGGCCGAAAATTCCGGTGCTATCTCGCCTTCACCAAGCATCCGCGACTTGGAGGAGTGGCCGAGCGGTTTAAGGCACCGGTTTTGAAAACCGGCGTACTCGTAAGGGTACCGTGGGTTCGAATCCCTCCTCCTCCGCCCAAAAGAGAATCGATTCAACTGGTTGGGTGGATTGGGTTTCGGATGGGCGCGAGCGCAAACGGGGGCTTTGGCTTATTCGATGAACCATGGGCATGGGTAGAACTGGGATGACGATCAGATGGAGCCTGCTCCTATGCGGTGTGTCGGTGGCGTGTATCGTGCCCCGGCGGGAACCGGTGGAGCGCATACGGGTCGCTGCGGACAGGGCGCGGGACACGCCAGTCACGGTGATTCAGGGTGGCGCCGCGCAAGCGCTGCAAGGTGCAAGCACCGTGAGTGAGCTGGGATGCGACGAGGAGCGCGTTCTCTCTGCGGGTGCGGGTGGCGCCGTGGACGGCCCAACGGTCCGAGTGCGGCCGCGGGCGTGTTGGCACGCTGTCGACCCGACCCGTTGGCGGAGCGCCCTCGAAAACTACGTGCCCAGCGTGCGCGAGGGCAATCACACCCCCCTGAACACGGCGCGGTCGGCGTTCGCCGGCTACCTGAACGCGATGCACAATCGGATTCACCCGCTCTTCGCCGGCGCTTTCTTGTCAACGCTCGACAACTTGCCAGCCTCGCACCCGATGAACGATGGACGGCTCCTCACGGAAGTAGAAATACTCCTCGGTCAAGGGTCGGGCGTCGTCGTGCGCATGGGGGTGATCAAGTCCAGCGGTCTTGCCGGCTTCGACGCCGCAGTGCTCGAGGCGATCACGCGTGCGGCGCCCTACGGCGCGATCCCGCAAGAGATCGTCTCGCCCGACGGCAACATGTACGTGCACTGGGAATTTCATCGAAACAGGGAGGCGTGCTCGACCTTCAACGCGCGGCCCTACTTACTCAAGGCTCAGCCCAAGGCCACTGAAGACTAGACTTTCTCGCGAACACGCGGGGTTTGCCTTCGGGTATGCTCCTGGTGTCGGCATTGGGCCGGGCCGGAGAGAGACCATGAAGAAGACCACTCGTTCGAGCGCCGCAACTTCCGAGGCGACCACCAAGAAGACCGCCAAGAAGGCGTCCGCGTCGAACAGCGCGGCTTCGAAGAAGGTCGCCAAGAAGGCGGGTGAGAAGACAACGGCCGGTTTGAGTGGCGCAGCGGCTTCGAAGAAAATCGACCAGCGGATCGAGGAGCTCGGGGACTGGCGGGGAGAAACACTCAGTCGTTTGCGCAAGCTCATCCACGATGTCGACCCGCAGATCCAGGAGGAATGGAAGTGGATGGGGACTCCGTGCTGGTACCGCGACGGCGGGGTGTGCACGGGTGAATCCTACAAGCAGGTCGTGAAGCTCACGTTCTTCCGTGGAGCGGCCCTGGCGGACCCGAAGCAGCTCTTCAACTCCAGCATGGAAGGGAACGTGCGCCGCGCGATTGACTTCCGCGAAGGCGAGAAGGTCAACGAAACCGCGTTCAAAGCGCTGATCAAAGCGGCCATCGCGGCCAACGTGGCAGCCGTCGCCGCGAAGAAGAAGAAGTGACTGTCGAACCAAGCACGCTGCGGGGTTTCACTGCGTTACTCATTGCGGGCGGGGCGCTCGTCGCGTGTCACGGTGAACGCCCGGACGTGCGGGCGCAACCGGCCGATGCCGGTGTTCCCGGCTTGTTGGGCTCGAAGAGTGCGCATGCGGATCCGCCCGCTGCTGCGAGTTCCAGCGTGGACGTTGCAGCGCCGAGCGACGCGGGCGCGCTCCCCGAGCCCGTCGCGGAGCCCCCGGTTGCGCCGCGCGCGGCTGCCGACAGTATCGCGCCGGCTGCGCTCGGCGCCGCGGTTGCCGCCAACAACGCCTTCGCTGTCGCGCTGTTCACGCAGCTTCGAGCGGGCAGCGCGAATGCCAATCTGCTCACCTCGCCCATCAGCGCCTCGCTCGCGCTGACTATGGCGTATGCGGGTGCAACCGGCCAAACCCGCTCGGAAATGGCCAGCGCCCTGCATTTCGGAGCCGCGCCTGCGCAAACCATTTTCGACGGCCAAAACGCGCTCAGCCAAGCGCTACTGAGTCGCGGGCCCGCCGCGTTCGCGCTGGCGTCGAACAGCTTCCGCGGTTCCGCCGCGCCCGCGGTGGCCGCCGACTACGAGCTTCAAATCGTGAACTCGGTTTGGGGTGAAGCGAGTTATCCGTGGGAAGCTCCGTTCCTGCACACCCTCGCCACCGACTACGGCGCAAGCGTGTACAAGCGCGACTTCCACGGCCAATCGGAAGCCACGCGCCAAGCCATCAACGCTTGGGTGAGCAAGCAGACGAGCAACAAGATCAACAATCTGCTTTCGAAAGGCGCGCTTTCGCCGGACACTCGCATGGTCCTGGTCAACGCATTGCACCTCAAATTGCCCTGGGAAACGCCGTTTCGCAAGAGCGCCACCTCAGCGGCGCCGTTCACTCGCGCCGACAAAACGCAAGTCTCGACCCAGTTCATGAACACGAGCGAAGAGCTCGCGTACGTGGATGACGGCTCCGCTCAAATTGTCTCGCTACCGCTCGCGGGCAGGCAGCTGTCGGTGCTCATCGCCTTGCCGCATGCCGGCTCTTCGCTCGAAGCTTACGAGCGCGCGCTGCGCGCCGGCTCAGCCGCGTTGCTGCAGCCGAAGAAGAACGCACGGGTCATCCTGTCGTTGCCGAAGAGCGCGTTCACGAGCCAACCGTTCTCGCTCAAGACGGCGCTGCAGGCCCTCGGCATGAAGCAGGCGTTCGAAGTGCGCGGGGCTCATTTCGAAGGCATGTGCGCGCACCCGCCGGATGACCGTCGTTTATTCGTCTCCGACATTCTGCAAAAGACCATGATTGAAGTGCAGGAAACCGGGGTCGAGGCTGCGGCGGCGACCGCGGTCGTGATGACCACCATGGGGGCGATCCGGCGTCGCCCAGAGCCCGCGCCCGTGCCCATGATCGTGAATCGCCCGTACCTGATCGCGCTGCTGGACGTGCCCACAGGCGCCGTCTTGATGCTCGGCCACATCACCGATCCGAGCCAGCCTGCCAGCAATTGAGCTGCGCCCAGGGCTCGGCCTGATAAAATACCAATTGCCGATCGCGGCCCTCGGTCACATGACCCACGGATGAACGCAGACGAGCTCCGCGCGCTCCAAACACCCATCAACGACCGCTACCGCGAAGATCCCAACGCCGGTATTGTCACGCTCCGCTCGACCGGCGGTGTCGCGCTTAACCCCAGCCCGCCAGAACGCTCGGCGTGATCAGACGCCCGTCGGCTTCCAGTGGTCGGTGTTGGTGACGCTGACCGAGCCTGTCCAACCAGAGCGCGCGGTATGCCGCGTCAGACAGCGTTTGTAGGTCGAGCGCGTCGGGTTGTTGATCTGCGCTGACCTCCAAATACTCGGCCAAGTTCTTGAGGCTGGGTTGGGGCAGCTGGCCGCTTTGGTGGTCGCGCCACATCCCCGCGTACAGGCCCTCTAGGTGACGCACGAGCGCCGGCATGTCGAACAGGGTGCAGGTGTCGCGGTTCGCGCGTAGGCGTGCGCGCAATGGCTCCAGTGCCGCCGGGTCATTGCCGTAGCGCACTGCGGTTTCCACGAAGCTTTCCGCGGTTTCGCAGACCAATTCCGGGATCCCAGCGGAGCGCACCAAGCTGCCGCACACGCGCGACGCAAACGAGCGCCCGCTGTACGTCAACACCGGTACGCCCGCCCACAACGCATCCGAGGCCGTCGTATGCGCGCCATACGGTGTCGTATCCAAGAAAATATCGGCCAGCGAATAGCGCGCCAAGTGGAACGGGTTGGCCAGCTTCTGCGCGTACACGATGCGCTCCTTGGCAATCCCGCGCTGCGCAGCGTACGCCCGCAGTCGCTCGTTGGTCGCTTCGCTACTGCCCAGCAGCCACAGCACGCTGCCTGGCACGCGCGCCAAAATCGCGAGCCAGCGGTCGAAGGTGAAGGGGTGGATCTTGTGCACCCCGTTGAAGC
>JBDTJC010000417.1:0-10266 GCA_039936055.1 Polyangiaceae bacterium
ACACCGTGCGCTCGGGCGTGAGGCGCTGCTCGCGTTCCAGGCATTCAGCCAAGCTCTGCCCCTGCAGCAGCTCCATCACGAGGAACGGCGTGTTCTCGTGCACGCCGTAATCCAGCACTTGCACCACGTGCGCGCTGCGCAGCGAAGCCGCCGCTTGCGCCTCGCGCTTGAAGCGCTCGGCACCCTCCGTCGTTGCCGCGATAGACGGGTCCATTAGCTTCACCGCGACCCAGGAATTGAGCGCTAAGTGTTCGGCCAACCAGACCGAGCCCATGCCGCCCTTGCCGAGCTGGCGATCGAGTCGATAACGTCCCGCGAGAATTCCCTGCATGTCTACACGCCGACCCTCATTGTACGACCAATTGGGCGCGGACGACCACGAGCAACCTCGGTCGCGCCCGCCGCTAGCGGAGCCGGGGCGGGATTCAGCCTTGATTTGGAGAAGGGGCCGGGATGGGGAGCGGGAGCGGCTGATCGGTAGGGGGAGCGGGAGCGATCTGGGCATCGGAGGCGAGGCGATACAATTCGCAGCGGCAAGTGGGTTTGGGTGGGATTTAGCCAGCTTGACGCTGCGAAGGTGGCTTCATACGCTCCACGGAATGCGCTGGTCTTCGCGTTCGTTGCCTGGGTTCGGCTGCCTGTTGTTGGCTCTGGTCGCCCCCGCCTGTGGCGCTTGGCATCAACAAGGCAATCACGACGTCGCCGCTTTGCCCGACCCGAACACGACGTACGCAGCCGTGCTTGAGACGCTACAAGCTCAGAAATACGTCATCATCGATCAAGACGTTGCCGCTCACGCCGTGCGTGTTCGTGCCCACATCGACGAAAGCGTCCCGGCGCACCTCAGCATCATCATGCTGCAGGTGGACGGGCCAGCCGTTCACCTCTCCGCGACCGGGTACCTCGTGCATCCGGATGGCACGACGCACCATCGGCTGAACTCCGAGCTCGGCTTGCTGCAGAAGCAATTGTACAAGCGTCTCGGTGCCGGTGCGCCTCCTCCGATGGCGGAGCCCGCGACTACCCGAGCCTTGCCGCCGGCTCCCCCCGCGCCGCCCGGCAGTCTGCCCGTCGCTTGGAGTGAACCGGCGTACGATCCGACCGTCTGGGGTCATGGCAACTTCACGTGTTTGCCGGTGAAGCTTGCCGCCGCTGACCAAGGTCAGCTCACGCTCAAACTCTCCAATGGGGAGCGCGCGGACGTACTGTTGTCGTTGGCGTACGCCCCGGAGCTGTGTCGTTCGCCGGGGGAGTGCAAGTTGCCTGGTGGTTGTCCCGCGCTCGGCATCGGCGATCCAGATCGCGTCTCGCGCCTCGCGGGGCGCCTGTCGCGGCACGAAGTCGGCCCCTTGGCGACGCTGTATTTGAAGGGTCAGGCCGTCGCCACCATCGATCTCAGCAAGCACGGTTCGATTGCCGCTGCCATGACTGACAAGCACTAACCCGCGTTGCTTCACTGATTGTATAGGCCATGCGCTTGCTCCAGTCGCACTGGTTCCTCACCCACCACGCGGTCTCGTTCGTCAGCAATTTGCTGGTCTTGGTTTTGGTCGCGTCGCTCTTGCGGCAACGCCGCCCAGCCGGGAGCGCCATCGCTTGGCTGCTCGCGATCGTGCTCATGCCGTACTTCGGCATTCCGCTGTACCTGGTGTTCGGTGGTCGAAAGCTGAAGCAGCGCGCGCTGCGCAAGGGTCAACTCGACGCCAACGCCGCGCACACCGCGCTGGGGTCCCGCGCCCGGTCCACGCTGCAAGCCGTGGATTGGTTGGATGACGGCGTGCTCGCGTACGAGACGTTCTTGGGCGAGATCCGCGGCGCGCAGCGCTCGATTCGTATCGTCACCTTCGTGATTGGGGACGACGAGACCGGCCGGTCGCTGGTTGCCGCGCTGACTGAGCGAGCGCGCGCAGGCGTGCAGGTGCGGTTGCTGATCGACGACCTGCTCCGTATTCATGCGCCGCGCGCCGCACTCCGTGAGCTCGTGGCCGCGGGCGCTCGGGTCGAGCGCTTCATGCCGCTTTGGCATTTGCCATTCCTCGGTCACAACAACTTGCGCAATCACCGCAAGATTGCCGTCTTCGACGGCCTCCGCGCGATCGTGGGGGGCATGAATCTGGGCCATGAATACATGGGCCCGACCCCGGACCCCGAGCGCTGGCGTGACGTTTCGCTGCGCGTGACGGGCGAGGCCGTGCGCGAGCTCGATGCGGTGTTTCGCGCTGATTGGGAGTTCGCGTGTGGCGAGGCCCTCGCGCAGGCCGGACAGGTTGCGCGTGGCCCCGTCCCCGTGCAAGTCGTGCCGAGCGGCCCAGACTCGGCGAGCGATCCGATTTACGATGCGGACTTGACCGCCATTTTCCGCGCTGAGCGCAGGATTTGGATCGCCACGCCGTACTTCGTGCCGGACGAGGCCTTGCTGCGCGCGTTGGTGATCGCGGTGCGGCGCGGGGTGGAGGTGCGGGTGCTGGTGCCCGCGCACTCGAACCACCTGTTGTCGGATTTGGCTTCGGGTTCCTGCCTGCGGGACTTGAGCGAAGCGGGCGTCATCATCCACTCCTTCGCCAAGATGCTGCACGCCAAGACGCTGCTCGTGGATGATGAGCTGTGCGTCGTCGGCTCCGCCAATTTCGATATGCGCAGCTTGTTCTTGAACTACGAAATCGCGCTGTTCTTCTCCGGCGCGGCAGAAGTGCAGCACCTCAGCCGCTGGTTCGAAGCGGGCTTCTCGCGATGCAGTATCGGCGCGCCGAAAGCGGGCGTCTTGCGCTCTGCCGTCGACGACGTGGCGCGCTTGCTCGCGCCGCTGCTCTGACGGAGTGGCGCTGCTAATCCGAGAAGGCGTAGTAGGTGAGCGAGATACGCACATTGCCGCCGTCCGCAATCTCGGAAACGTGAAACGACACGTCGTGCACGCCCGGCGTTGCGAGCCCGGGCGTGTCGATGGTGACCGGAGCGGTCTCGGCTCCTGGACACCAGTTCGCGCGCGGCGCCTTCACGCTCTCGACTGCACCACACGGATTCTCTTCGCAGTAGTCGAAGCCCGCGTCGCCCCCCGACTTGGCCAAGGTGCAGTGCGACGCGCAGGTGACCCACGGCGTGAAGCTCTTGATCGTCACCCCATCGAGCTTGATGGTGTGTTGGCGCTTGCAGAACTCTTCCGCGGGGCCGCTACAGGCGAAGACGTTGCCCGCCGCACCACCATGACCGGTAGTTCGGTACTCGAGGTAACCGCGCGTCGTGCCCTTCGGCACAGTGAAGGAGGTGCTCACTTCATTCATCGTGCTCAGATCGCCGTAGAACAGCGGAATGACTGCGAGCGGGGGTGCCAGTGCAGGGCCTTTCTTGAGCGCGACTTTGAGCGTGACGTTCCAGCCTGCATTCGAGCCCGTGACGAGGCCGGCTGCGTCGGCCCAAGTGGCGATTCGCGCGTGAATTCGGTGCATTCCCGGCAGGCCATTGGCGATCGCGGTGATGTCGCGCTCGATGTGCATCGGGCCGCCAAAGGGCGTGATCGCGCGTACGATTTCGAGTCCAGGCGTAGCGCGCACAGTGATGCCACCCGCACCGCCGTCACCGCTCGCGCCGCCGTCACCGCCCGCGCCGCTTTCACCCCCGGTGCCGCTGTCGCCGCTGCCAATACTCGTAGATGCGTCGCCCGGCTCGGGGCCGTCGAGCGACAATTCGAAATTGCGATCGAAGGCATCGCAGTCCGCCGGCCAATTCTCACCCTTCGGCGGTGGGTCGTCCGCCCAGCTTGAGAATGGGAAGCAGGTGGTTCCCAAGTCTGCGGTCAGCGTCGCGCTCTCGTACGGGCCGTCGGAAAGATCGAGATCCGCGCTGAGCGCTTGGAAATTCGGATCGCTGGGGTTGCTCGAGATGCGCGCGGCATCGAACACGGTCAGCGCGGGGATACCGTTTGAAGTGGAGCCTGCGTCACTCGCCGCGCCCGCCGTGCCCGCCGAAGCGGGCACGCCTCCCGCGCCGACGGGCTGCAACGGTTTCGACTTTGAACACCCGGCAGCCCAAACGAGAAATGAAGCAACGACCAGCGAGCGGCCAACCATGAGCGCAGCATAGGCTCTTCAGTGCGCTCGCGGCGCGCCCATGCTTCGTGTTACGTTTTGAACATGGCTTTCGAGGGATTCGCCGACGCGAATGCGAAGTTTTTCCGGCAGCTTTCCAAAAACCAAGATCGAGCTTGGTTTGCCGCTCACAAAGCAGAGTTTGAGGTCGGCTGGCAGGCGCCCATGAAAGAGCTCCTGACCGAAGTCCACGCGGGCATCGACCGCTCCTATGAACACGTGGATCTTGATAAACCCAGCGTGTTTCGCATCTTTCGCGACGTTCGTTTCTCGAAAGACAAATCCCCGTACAAGACGCACGTCGCCGGGCGCATCCCCACTACCCGCAGTGGCAAAGTGACGGAAGTGCCCATGGCGCTTTACGTGCACGTGGGCGAGCCCAACTCCTTCGCCGCCGCCGGGCACTACATGATGGACCCACGCGCGCTGGAGAAGTTCCGCGCCTCCGTAGCGGATAACAAGCGCGGTGCGGAATTGGACAAGCTCTTGAAGGCGCTCACCAAGAAAGGTTTCGTGGTGCGTTCACATGATTCCTACAAGCGCATGCCCAAGGGCTACGACCCCGGTCATCCGCGGGCCGAACACTTGCTCCGCAAAGGCCTAGTCGTCGGCTTTCCGGAATTCCCCAAGGGCATCCTCGCGACTCCCAAGTTCAGCCCCTGGCTCGTCACCCACGCCAAGCTCGCCGCGCCCCTCGTGGAGTGGCTGATGTTCGCGACGCACTGAGCGCCTCCGCGTTTTTGACAATTGCGACGCCGCGCTGAGGGCGGCTTCAGCCGAGACCACGTCGGGCGTCGCCATCCCCCCGTTGCGCGGAAAGAATCAAAATGCATCCGGCCCGCGGCACTTGGAGCGGCTGGCTGCTCCGAATGGCGAGGTGATGGCGATCCCGAGCAGCGAGCTGCTCGGGATCGGCCATGCGAGGGCAGTGGTGAGCAGCGAGCTGCTCTGGATCGGCTATGCGAAGGCAGTGGTGAGCAGCGAGCTGCTCTGGATCGGCTATGCGAAGGCAGTTGGGAGCAGCTGGCTGCTTGGCGCGGCTACTCGAGGGCGATCCGGATCAGCTGGCTGCTCGGACCCGCGATCGGCGGGGTTCGGACCGGGTGCAGCCCAGTCCGGTGACCTGGGTGACAGTCCGGGAGCCTTGTACACCGAGTCCGGCAACGTCGCCGTCGAGTCCGGCAGCCTTGGAAGCACGGTCCAGCGACCAAGGGCGCGCGCGCTCATCCGCCCGGCAACGCGCAGCCGCTCGCCCGAGCGTCATCGACCTCCTCAACGCGCTCGCCGCAGCCAACCCTCCACCGCGCATCACATGCTTGCCAGACCTGTATAACACCGGACCAGCGCCACCTTTCGCTCCCAAAACGCATTCCCCGCACGCTACATAGATCTACGCTCTGGGCCCTAGTAGGATCGCAATGACCTCACGAGGCTTCAAGATCGGTATGTCGCCCACTACGCGACTCGGACCGTCTGCGTCCCCACGAACTCAGACTGCAGCACCGGTTCGCCGTCCTCAAGCAGCATCGCAATCACCTCCTCGAGGTTCGCGCGTAACTCATCCTCCGTTGCGCCCTGTGAGTGCGCCCCCGGCCACCCCGGGATGTAGCCGACATACAGGCTAGTGTCCGAGTCGCGTTCGACGACGGCGGTGAACGTGCGCATCACTGGAACCTAGCACGCTCTATCCTCGGCACCGAATCCACGCTCCGTGGCCGCCGGGAAGGCCACCCAACGAGGCGTTGCAGCTGAACGCCGGTACGTTAGTCAGACGAACGAGCGGCCATCGCCGTAGCGCGAGTTTGGAGCGGCTTGCCTCGGTCTATACGGCAGTATATACTTAGGCATGACCGAGCGTGCGAAGCTGTTTCGGAATGGCGGGAGCCAGGCGGTCCGCCTCCCCAAGGACTGTCGCTTTCCCGACGACCAGAACGAGGTCGTTGTTCGCAAAGTCGGTGACCGTGTCGTCCTTGAGCCTGTCGATGCGTGGCCGGACGCCTTTCGTGCGTGCATTGGCGCCTGGCGCGATGAAGTCCCTCGTCCAAAGCGCCAACCGCTTCGCCATATCAAGGATCCCTTTGAATGACGAAACGGCTCTTCATGCTCGACACGGACACCGTTAGCTTTGTCTTGCGAGGTCAAGGCAACGCGGGACTCAATCTTACCGCTCGTTCACCATCTCAGGTCTGCATCAGCGCCATTTCCTTGTCCGAGCTCCGTTTCGGCGCCGACAAGCGTCGTTCCAAACGTCTGCACAGGCTCATCGACACGTTCACCGCGACTGTCGATGTCCTCTCGTTCGACGCCTCCGCGGCAGACGCCTTTGGCGGTCTTTGCGCCGCATTGGAAGCGAAAGGCACTCCCATCGGCGCACTCGATACCCTTATCGCTGCCCATGCCCTTTCGCTCAACCTGACTTTGGTCACCAACAACAGCAAACACTTCAGCCGAGTCCGCGGCCTCAGAACCGAAAACTGGCTCGGCGACGCTGGCTAACGAAGTAGCGTTTTCGCGGCGGCGTAGCGGGCGCGCGAAGGCCGTCGTTCAAACGCTTGTTGAACAAACCCAGCGTGGGGGCGAATCTTGGCGGGTGAGATTCGCCGCCACGGGTCATTCTCGCTTCGACCCCTCGAGCACTTGCGGAATCTGACTCGCCAAGAAGCCGAGATGTTCGCGTCCTCGGTACATCCAGGGCGGAAGCCACCCCACACGCGAGCCGCGACGCCGCGAGGCGCGCCAGCCCCAACTGCCCCCAACAGGATCGCCACACCTTCGAACCGGGGGCTGGTGTTTGGCCTTGTTGCGGCTAAGAGTGAGAGGAGTACCCTGACCCCAGTCTCCTGGAGGAACAATCATCATGCCGAGCTCGAAGCCACCACCCGTCGTGCGTCGTGACGCCACCGGTCATCTCAATCCGGAATACGAGCGCAAGTTGCGCGAAACCTCGCTAGAGGGGAAGACTAGCGACGGCGACAACAAGGCGTTCCTCGGTGGCCACAGTGAGTCGAGCGACCCGCTCGCGGAAGAGCTCGGTGAGTCGTTTATACAATCCGTCACTTCGGGTGAAGACGCCGAAACGGAGCGTTTGGAGCGCGTGGTCGAGGAAGAATCCGGTGGGCCATTCGTGACCACCACTGCCGGCCAAGAGTTTGCAGGCGGCACGGACGCATCGAACATTCCGGAAGCCACGCGCGAAGCATTGCCCCGGACCTCCAAAGCCGAGGTCTGAAGGCGCGCGCTCCAACACGCGCCACTCCGCAGCCGAATTGGGCTGCGGCAGCCCAGGTGAGGGTTTGCTGGTAGAGTCCACGGGCATGCGGAACCCGCCGCGCCCGCCGCCTAGCTCCGAGCTCACGAAGCCGGAGCTGTATGCGCGGCGGCGGGAGTTCATCAAGAGCGGCGCGCTGTTCATCGGCACCAGCGCGGCGCTCGGCGCGGGGCTCGTGTCGCTCTCCAGCATGGGCAGCGCGGACCCACCCGTAAAGCCGCCGCACCTGCCCCGATCGCCCGCCGGCAAAGCCAAGTGGGAAATCAGCAAGCGTGGCCGCTTCGGCACGACCGAAGCGCAGACCTCGTTCGAAGACATCACCACGTACAACAACTTCTACGAGCTCGGTCTGTCCAAGTCCGACCCCGCACAGGCCGGCTTCCGCATCAAGACTCAGCCGTGGACGGTGCACGTCAAGGGTGAGGTCGCGAAAGAACTCACGCTCGACATCGACACGCTGATCAGTTGGTTCGGGCTGGAAGAGCGCGTGTACCGCATGCGCTGCGTGGAAGCGTGGTCCATGGTCATTCCCTGGCTCGGCTTTCCGCTGGCGGATTTGGTGAAGCGGGTCGAGCCCACCTCGCGCGCGAAGTACGTGAAATTCACGACGCTGATGGACCCAGAACAGCTCCCGAATCAGGAGAGCCACGTCTTGAAATGGCCGTACGTCGAGGGCCTGCGTATCGACGAAGCCATGAATCCCTTGGCCTTCATGGCGCTCGGCCTGTACGGCGCGCCGCTGCCCGGTCAGAACGGCGCGCCACTCCGGCTCGTGGTGCCCTGGAAATACGGCTTCAAAGGCGGCAAATCCCTGGTCGAGATCCGCTTCCAAGAAACCCCTCCGGAAACCACCTGGGCACTCGCCAACCCCAATGAATACGGTTTCTACGCGAACGTGAACCCCGCGGTGGATCACCCGCGCTGGAGCCAAGCTAGTGAGCGCCGTATCGGTGAACTCTCACGCCGCAAAACGCTGCCCTTCAACGGCTACGGTGAGTATGTCGCCGGTTTGTACCAGGGCATGGATCTGACGCGGAATTTCTGAGTGGCGAAGCCGAAGCTCAATTGGCTGAACCCCGCGGTCGTCACTGGCTCGGTGCTGCCGTTCGTGTCGATTGCTTGGCGCATCTATCGCCACACGCTGGGCGCGAACCCGGTGGCGACCGCGTTGAACCAGCTTGGTTTGCTCGGGTTGATCTTGCTGATGGCCTCGTTGTTCTGCACACCGCTGAAGATCTTATTCGGTTGGACGTGGCCGCTGCGCATCCGGCGCACCCTGGGTTTGTGCGGGTTTTTTACGGTCCTTTCGCACTTTTTGGTGTACTTGGTGTTGGACCAGGGGCTGGCCATCGGCGCGCTGTTTCGGGATGTGCTGAAGCGCCCGTTCATCGCGCTGGGATTCATTGCGCTGCTCTTGTTGATCCCGCTCGCGCTCACTTCCACGCGGCGCGCCGTGCAACGGTTGGGTTTCCCGCGTTGGCAGAAGCTGCATCGCTTGGCGTATGTGATCGGCATCCTCGGGGTGCTGCATTTTTATTTGCGCGTTAAGGCGGACCACACTCAGCCGATTCTGTACGGGCTGCTTTTGGGATTGGGGTTTGCTCTGCGCATCGCGGCGAGCATTAAGAAGGCACGGGACATGCGGCTGCGTGAAGGGCTGCGCGCCGCCCGCTCGGGGACGGCTTGAGGGTCGCTGCCACGTGAGAACGCGGAGGCTTGCTCTGCTGTCGAGTGCGTCGAGCGTAACGGCTTTGCTGTTCTCGTTGCTGGCTAACGCCGCGCCCCTCGGCGCGGAAATTCAGGTCGAGCGCGAACCGAGTGCCAGTGATTGCCCGCGCGGCGCGGAGCTGACCCGCGCCGTCGAGCACATCTTGCAGCGCTCGCTCGGTACCGCAAACGCCGACGATACACTGCAAGTTCGCGTGCACTTTGCCGCCAATGGCGACGAATACGCAGCGCAGGTGCGCTCGCTGAGCGCCAAACCCGGTGAGCGGGCTCTCCGCGACCGCGGGCACGGTTGCTCGGCGCTGGGCCAAGCAGTGAGCGTCGCCATCGCGCTCTTGCTCGACAAAGAGCTCGAAGCACGCGCGCCCGAGCCGCCACCCGCGCCGAAAACGCCGCGCAGCGCTGACGGCGCCGAGCCGGATTCAGCGACCCTGGAGGGCCGAACTCAGGTGGAGCTGCGCGAATCATTGGCGGGCGGCTACGCGGCAGGCTTCGTTGGCCCTGGCTCGGTCCTGCTTGCGGAACAAATTGGCCTGCGCGTGCGCCGCCGCTGGGTCTTTGACGCGGGCTTCAACGCGGTGCTCCCCGGAACCACTGCCTACGACGCCGGCAGCGTGCGGAACACCTTGCTCTTTGCGAGTCTGCGCGCTTGCTACACCTGGGGTGACAGCCTGTCGGTCGGCCCGTGTGCATTGCTCGGCCTCGGGCGGTTGCGCGGCGTCGGCATCGGCTACCCCCAGGCCCAAGCCCAGGACCTGCTCTGGACCGCCGCCGGGATCGGCCTCATTGCGCAGGGTCCGGTGTGGGGCCGTGTGTTTTGGAGCGTATCCGGGGAGGGCTGGGCGCCCACGCGGCGGTCGAGCTTTTCGGTGCAAAACCGCGGGACAGCGTGGGAGTCCGCCGTGCTGGCGGGGGCAGTTTCGGGGCAGCTGGGGTTCCGGATCTGGTGACACTGTAGCGCGCGCGCGCTCCGGATCTGGCACGATTTACTGGTGAAATTCGCGAGCCGTCGCCTCTAACTGCAAAAGTGCTCGAGAGCATGACACTGCACGAGATCTACCAACGTCACGCGGACTTCGCGTGGCGCACGTTGCGCCGCTTGGGCGTCCGCGAGGCGGAAGCCAATGACGCGGTGCAAGACGTGTTCGTGGTGGTGCACGCCAAGCTCTCGCAGTTCGAAGGGCGGAGCTC
>JBDTJC010000418.1:0-4246 GCA_039936055.1 Polyangiaceae bacterium
TTGTTCTACCAGATCAACGGCCTGAAAACGACGTGGCAAGCCGTCCAGTTTGACTTCGGCGCCCTCGCGCAGCAGGGCTTCGGCCTGGTGCAAAAGAAACTGGATCCGACGGGCGTGTACAGCATTCAGTTCACCTTGGTGAACAAGCCGGTGACGCTGCCGGTAGACATCTGGATCGACGACGTGTCCTTCGTGGTGAAGTGAAGCGCTATCGAGTGATGGCGTAAGACAACGCCGCGCCCTCGAACGCAGTGGAAAGCTTGGTCTCGCCGTTGACGGTGGTGACGGGCAGGGTGTGAACGGGGGTGCCGGTGGCGTCCAGCGCGTCCACGCGCCAGGCGTCCCGGGGCAAGCCGAGTGTGATCGGCACGTATTGCGCGAGCGCTGGGCCGGCTCCGAGCGGGGCCAGCGTGTTGCCGCCTCCGCTCGGAGCGCGCTGGGCGTTCTGCGCGCGGCCGACGACCGTGAGTAGCAGCCGGCGCGCGCTGGCGACGGGTTGATCGTCCAACGCAAGCAGGCTGACGCACGCGAAACCGGGCGCAAAAGCGTGAAATTCTAGGCTCACGCCGGCGAATTTGAGCAAACTGTTCGCGACCCTGCCGCACACCAATTTCAACCCCGGCGCGTCGATGCTGAAGCGCGCGTGTGCGCCTTCGTTGTCCCACAGTAGCTCGCCGGTGTCGCTGCCGAGCGCGCCGCTGACGTGCAGCGCGTAGCTCGCGGAAATGTCACCCGAGCCTTTGCGGATGCTGACTCCCAATTGACGGAGCACCGCTGCCGTCTGTGGAACCCCATTAGCATTCCACAAATTGGGCAGCGCGTTCTCCGCGTACGGTAGCGTACGCGGCTGTTCCGGGACGCTGAGTTCGATGCGGCCTTGGCCGGGAGCTACGAGGCCGCGCCGGAACGCACTCGCGGCCATGGTCACGAACGCGAGCTTGCTCGGGTGGCCAGCGAGATCGAACACACCGTTGATTCGGCTTGGCTCGTAATCCTGCTTCTGATCTGCGTACGCAAACGCGAATAGGGCGTCCCAGTCTTGCAGTCCGGCCACGCCGATTAGCAGCGGGAACATCTCCTCGGCGTAGTCGTTGGGCGCGGCTGATGCGTATTCGGAAACCGTGAACGGTTTGCCGAACACGCGGTAACTGGCCATGACGCCTAGGGTGCCCGCGTCCGGCGCCAGGACTTGCGAGGTGTTTTGGATGGACCCAATCGGGCTCGCGGCATTGGGGTCAGCGCGCGGCGGATCCCAATAGCCGTGTACATCCACGAAATCGCTGATTTCGGCTTCGCGCAGCAGGCCGGCGAGGCCGCCGAAGCTGGCCTGGCTGTTGATCAACATCGACTGCAGCGCGACGTCCTTCCGGATGAAGTCCGCGAGCCCCTTTACGTTGTTGAGTTCGGTCGCGCGAAGGTATTGCGCGTAGTCGCCGCGCGCGGCAGCAGAATCGTGAAACGTGGGCAGGTTGGGCGCGGCTTCTTCGAGCGCCGGGCCTGGCGCGCGTAGGCCTTCCGCCGTGCGTTCGTTGAGCCAGGGTGCGTAGCCTTGCGCCAACTCCGCGCGATAGCTCGGTGGAACGTCGTCAGGGCTGCCGGCCCAAGAGGGGAACAGCGTGTCTTCGCTATTCAGCTCGACGTACAGCAACGCGGGCTCGTGATCGTAAGCCTGCAGAGTGAACGCATTCTGGTGGCTCAGCAGGCGGCGCGCGAAATCCCGTTGCGCATCCAGGAACGGACGATGAAAGCGGTCCAGTACGCGCCCGCCGGGGAACTGGCGAAGGGTATCGGCGTCGAGACCGGCGTAGCCGCCAGCGGCGTGCAAGGTGAGGCTGAAGTAGATGCCTTCGGCCTTGAGCGCCGCGCTGAAGAAGTCGAGGCGATCCAGGGCGGCCGCCGAAAATTCCGCGTTGCCTTTGGCGAGCACACCCTCGCCGTCCAACGCTTGCAAGCGCACCGCGTTGAAGCCGAGCTTGCGAAAGTGCTTCGCCAAACGCTGCGCTGTTTCGTGCTCGGGTAAGCAGGCGAGCCCCGTCAGATTGACGCCGAAGAAGCGCAGCCGCGTGCCGCGATCGTCGACGAAGTGTCCCGCGGCCGCGCGAACGAAGCCGTGCGCGCCTGCTGGCTCGTTGTTCAGAAAGGAAAGATCGGTGATCGTTTTCTTGTCATCGAGGCCGCTCGGCTTTGCCTCGAATAGTCGGATATCTGGAGTCATCAACGCTGGAGTGGTCGCAGCGGCTGGAAATTTCTGTCCGGCGCGGCAGCCCGCACTCATGCACGCAACCACGCCGATGAACGCGATGACAAACCGACATGCGATCGGCATGTCGGGCGTTGCGCGGCTGCGCGGTCCGCGATTATGGTGCGGCGCCCCGTGCGTTTTGAGGGCCTGTCGCTGCCCAGGATCATGTTCGAACATCATCGTCTCGTTGCTTGTCTGCCCGCGTTGCTCATTGCTCTACCATGCGCCGCGCTACTCGTTCCCAGCGTTGCGTTGGCGGCGTCGAAAGACAGGGCCGCGCTCGCCCTCGACAACCGGGCGATGCAAACGGACTACCTAGCCACGGACTTCAAAAAAGCCGAGCAATCGCTCAAAAAGGCCGTGACTCTGTGCGGCGCCTCGGGTTGTTCGCCCGAAGTAGCGGCGCGCCTGCACCGCGACCTCGCCACGGTTTATATCGCCGGCATGAAGCAGGGAGCTAAGGGCAAGACCGAGTTCAAGCTCGCGCTCGCGGCGGACCCGGACGTGCAGCTAGACAATGACTTGACAACGCCCGAGCTGCGCAAGGCGTTCAGCGCGGCGGGTGGGCACGGGGCTAAGGCCGAAGAAGACAAGCCGGCCGAAGAAGACAAGCCCGCCGAAGAAGACAAGCCCGCCGAAGAAGAACCGGAGAAGAACGAGGCACCCGCTGAGCCCGCTAACGAAGCGCCGAGCAAGGGCTACAAGAATTGGGTCAGCATCCACTTCGAGCAGGATTTTTTGGTCTTCGGTTCGCAGGACAACGTGTGCGCTTCGAACTACGATATGACCTCGGAAGCTCCGGGCTATTCGTGCTTTCAGAGTGGCTCGCAGTTCGGATACCAGAATTTGCAAGACATTCAGCCGGGCGTCGGCAATCACGTCGCGGCCGGCGTTGGCACCGCGACATCACGCATTCTGCTCGGCTTCGATCGCGTGATCGGCTCGAATTTTAGCCTTGGCGCGCGCGTAGGCCTCGCGTTCGGTGGCGGACCGGCCTCCTACCAAGGGGGGAAGTTCTCTCCACTGCACGCCGAAGTGCGCGCGAACTATTGGTTCGGCACGGACCCGTTCGAGAGTTCGGGACTGCGCCCGTATGTGTCGTTGTCCGGTGGCTTGGCGGAGGTCGACGGCCAGGTGCTCGTCCAGTACTACGACCTGCAGAGCCAAAAGGGCTCGTTGAATGCTTCCCGTAAGACCGGCAAGTCCTTTGCTGGCTTGGGCTTCGGGGTGATGATCCCGTTCGCCGGCAGTTCGGGCATCGTACCTGAGCTGCGCGCGATGCAAATGTTGGGCACGTCCGGTACCGCCTTCGATCTCTCGATCGGCTACGCGCTCGGGTTCTGAGCCGCAAATCATGACCTGCTCGTTGGCGTCGATTGAGACGGCCAGCGCGACCTGAAACGGCACGGCAATGATGCTGGCTTTGCCGAACATCAGCCGCGCGCCCGAGCCTGCATGGGCAGACGTGAGGCGCGGCGCGCTCGAGCGTGCAAACCCCATCGCGAATCGAGCGCTTCTTGGGGGCGGATGTTAGTAAAGACAGAAAACCAACCGCGCGAGCCCGCCCGAAATGATGCCAAGCGCACCAGAGTGGCAGTGTTAGCCCCGGCTCGGATGGATACCTGGAACCGGTACCAGGTTCCGCGCTGACCGCGCCACCAAGTCGGCCAGCGGCTGCAAAATTCCGATTCGGCTAGAGCCTAAAAACCGGTGCGGGATGGGCTCAGCCGCACTTTCGGCGGTTGGCTCGGGCCGCGTATGAAAGCGGTTCCAGTTTCGAATTGACAGGACCGGGTTCCGAGGGGAACATCGAAAAATCGAGCTCGCGCCGCGACTGCCATGAACTGAGTCATGCGCTGCCGCTGGCGGGCGAGCATCATGAGCAGGCGCTCGGTTTGGAATGACGAACGTGAGAAAACGAATAACGACGGACGTGCTGGTTTTCGGATTGGCTGCCCTGGCTCTCGTTGTGGGAAGTGGTTGCCGCAAACGCATCTCCGTCAC
>JBDTJC010000419.1:0-4147 GCA_039936055.1 Polyangiaceae bacterium
ACCATGTCGATTTCGCGGGCGCCGTCGCTGAAGGCAAGCTCCGCCTCTTCAATCTTCGTGGTCATCGCCTGTGCGCCGTGCGGAAACCCGATCACGGTGCTCGGCAGCACGTCCGACCCGTCCAGCAACTCTGAGCAGCGCCGCAAGTAAGACGGCACGATGCACACACTCGCCACGTCATATTCGAGCGCCAGCGCGATGCCGGCGTCGAAATCCGCCGTGGTCATCGTTGGCGCAAGCAGGGAGTGATCGATCATTTTCGCGATCTCGCGATAGGTGTAGGTCCGGCTGATTTTGGCTTCGGCGTCGGTCATCGGTAGCAGCGCGACTGTGCCACGAACCCGTGAAGTCTTGCTGATCCTTTCAGGTCATGTCATCCTGACTTCGCAATGCTCGCTGCGCGCAACAACACGACGACCAAGACGACGGGAAAGTCCCGTGCTGGTTGTCGTGTGTGCGTTCTCGAGTAGAGAAGAAAAAACACCGAAACCCGCCGGAAGAAGCGGGTTTCGAGTGGTTCCTCACATCGAGCTCGTTTCGCCCGGCACAGCGAAACGGAAGAGTCATGCTCGATTCATCGGACCATAGAACCCTCGGCCAACAATTGGACCTCTTCCACTTGCAGGAAGAAGCGCCCGGCATGGTGTTTTGGCACCCGCGCGGCTACGCGATGTACCGCGCGCTCGAAAGCGCCATTCGCGCCTGGACTGCCAGTTCCGGCTTCGAAGAGGTGCGAACTCCCGAGCTGATTCGCAGCTCTATCTGGGAGCAAAGCGGGCACTGGGAAAACTTTCGACAGCACATGTTCGCGTTCTCGGACGAGGGCAAGAGCGCGGCCATGAAACCCGTGAACTGCCCGGGACACATTCAAATCCTGAAGAAACGCTCGCTCTCGCATCGGGATTTGCCGCTCCGGCTGTCGGAGTTCGGCATCGTGCATCGCGACGAAGCGAGCGGCGTGCTGCACGGGCTACTACGGCTGCGCCAGTTCACCCAAGATGACGGGCACGTGTTCTTGGCCGAAGCCGACGTCGAGCAAGAAGTCGCGCACTTCTGTAGCTCGCTGTACGACTTTTACCGCGCGCTCGGCTTCAGCGAGATCTCGGTGAACTTCGCAACTCGCCCCGAGCAACGCGCGGGTACTAACGCGGTCTGGGACCGCGCAGAGCGCGCGCTCGAAAACGCCGCGCGTCGTGCCGGGCTCGAATGCCTGGTCAAACCGGGTGAAGGGGCCTTCTACGGCCCAAAGCTCGAGTTCGAGTTGGGCGACCGACTCGGCCGGCGTTGGCAGTGCGGCACCATCCAGCTGGATTTCGTGTTACCCGAACGCTTCGAGCTCAGCTACGACGACAGCTCCGGCGCCCGCCTCCGCCCAGCAATGCTGCACCGCGCGATGGTCGGCAGCCTGGAGCGGTTCTTGGGCATCTTGCTCGAGCACCACGAAGGCCGCTTGCCCGCGTGGCTCGCTCCCGAGCAGGTGCGCGTGTTGCCCGTGCACGGCGAGCAACGCAGCTACGCAGAAGAAGTCGTAGCCCGGCTACGCCAACACGGCTTACGAGCCTCGTGCGACGCCAGCAACGAGAGCCTCTCGCGACGCGTCGCGCAGGCCCACACGCTGCGCGTGCCACTCTTGTGGGTGGTCGGCGCCCGAGAGGCAGCGGAACGCACCGTTGCCGAGCGCGGCGCGGAGCCGAACCGCCGCGCGCTGCCGCTGCTGGAAGCCGTGAGCCGCGCCGAGCTCGGCTGCGCACCACCCGTATCGCCGCGAGACAGAGCCGAGCCCGCACGAGCCACGGGAAGTGATTGAAAGGGCGCCGGAGGCGCCCGGTGTGGCGCGTGCCCGAACCCGAGCTGAACACGCGGCGCGTACGCGATTCGGGAGTGTGCGCGCCGCACGTTCCGCTTGACCCCCCCAGGCCTGCTAGCTAGGTTCCCCCGGCTCGCGCGGCCAGTTTTTCCGGCCCAAACGTGCATTTCACAATGGGTACACTCGACGGCATCCGCACAATCGACGACCTTCCGCTGGAAAATCAGCGCGTGTTCATCCGCGTGGATTTCAATGTGCCCCTGGACAAGTCCGGCACGGTCACGAATGACGAGCGTATCCGCGCGGCACTCCCGACCATCAGGAAAGCGCTCAGCTCCGGCGCGCGCGTGATCTTGGCATCGCACCTCGGCCGCCCTGACGGTAAGCCGAGCGCGGCGCTCAGCCTCGAGCCGGCTGCGGCACGCTTGAGTGAACTGCTCGCGCAGGACGTGTTCCTACCGGATGATTGCATCGGTGATGCCGCCAAAAAGCTGATCAGTGATCTGCGCCCCGGTCAGCTCGTGCTCCTGGAGAACCTGCGCTTCCACGCGGAAGAAGAGCAGAATGACGATGCCTTCGCGCGCGAGCTCGCCGCCCAGTGCGACGTGTTCGTGAATGACGCCTTCGGCGCATCGCATCGCGCGCATGCGTCGGTCGTCGGTATCACGCGCGTGGTGCGCGAAAAAGGCATGGGCTACCTGCTGCGCGATGAGATGACGGCTCTCGCGCGTCTCGCTGAAAGCCCGGCCAAGCCGTTCGTCGCCATCCTGGGGGGCGCCAAAGTGTCCACCAAGCTCAAGGTGCTCGAGGCATTGCTTCGCAAGTGCGATACGATTTGCATCGGTGGGGCAATGGCCAACACGCTGCTGGCCGCGGCAGGCAACGCGCTCAAAGACTCCAAAGTGGAGCGCGAGCACCTGGCGCTGTGCCGCACGCTCATCGCGCAAGCGCGTGATCGCGGCGTGAAGTTGCTGCTCCCGACGGATGTCGTGGTGGCGCCTGACTTCGACTCGCGCTCGGGCGAAGCCGTGAACGTGCAGGACATTCCGGACCAGCACATGGCGCTGGATATCGGCCCCAACACGGTGAAGGCGTTCGCCGCCGAGATCGCCAAAGCGAAGACCGTGTTCTGGAACGGCCCGATGGGCTTGTTCGAGCACGAGCCGTTCGCGGCCGGCAGCATCGGCGTCGCCCGCGCGCTCGCCGAAAGCGCTGCGTATACGGTAGTCGGTGGCGGCGACAGCGGCGCGGCAGTGGCCGCAGCCGGCGCCGAAATCGCCGCGAAAATCAGCTTCATTTCCACGGGCGGCGGTGCGTCGCTCGAATTGATCGAAGGCCTCAAATTGCCGGGTGTAGAAGCCCTGCGAGGAAATTAACGTGGCACGTAAATACCTAATCGCTGGCAATTGGAAGTTGAACAACGGCGGCATCAAAGGCGTCGAGCTCGCGGCGGGCGTCGCCAGGGCCTCGAAAGAAGTCGCCGGTGCGGTCGAAGTCGTCGTATCGCCGCCCTTCACTGCCCTCGCGGCGGTGTCGGCCGAGCTGCATGAGAGCAACAGCCACGTGGAAGTGGCCGCGCAGAATTTCTACCCGAAAGACAGCGGCGCCTTCACGGGTGAGATCAGCGCGCCCATGCTCAAAGAGGCCGGCGCGACCTGGGTCATCATCGGCCACAGCGAGCGCCGCCAGTACTTCGGCGAGACGGACGCGCAGGTCGGCGAGAAAACCGCTGCCGCCATTGTCGCTGGCATCAAGCCGATCGCATGCATCGGTGAAACGCTCGCCGAGCGTGAAGCCGGCAAAACGTTGGAGGTTTGCTTCCGCCAGCTCGAGACCATCGTGCCCGAGCTGAACAAGAAGCCCGGCTTCGGCGTGCTAGCCTACGAGCCCGTATGGGCCATCGGCACCGGCAAGGTGGCGACCAACGAACAAGCTCAAGAAGTGCACGCTGCCATCCGCGCGCAACTGAAGAAGACCAGCCCGGAGCTGGCTGAGGTCACCCGCATCCTGTACGGCGGCAGCGTGAAGGCCGACAACGCGGCCGGCCTGCTCGCCTGCCCGGACATCGACGGCGCCCTGGTCGGCGGAGCCGCCCTGGATGCCGAAGGTTTTGCCAAAATTGCCAAAGCCGCGCTGGCTAAGAACTGAGAAGAACTTACAAAAGCCCGTAATTGCAGGTGTCGCCTCGCATAGGCCGGCACCTGCTGCTACGGTCCGCCCGCTTCCGACCCCCAAGAACCCATGTCCGAATTACTGCACACCCCGTTCGTCGTCCTGCACATCATGGCGTGCGCCTTCTTGCTGCTCGTGATCTTGATCCAACCGGGCAAGAGCGGCGGG
>JBDTJC010000420.1:0-16291 GCA_039936055.1 Polyangiaceae bacterium
CCCGCGTCCGCGCGGCCGTGGACACTCTGGCACAAGTGTTCGAGACCCATCGCCGCGTGTTCTCCGGACGAGCAGCGTGAGCAAACTACCGAACTCGCAATGCGCGCTGAATACCGCGTAACCAAAGTTGCATCTCTCGCAAGAGGCCGAGGACGACGCTTAGGCCGATGTTCCGAAACCCCGCGGCACCCCTCTTCCCGATCACAAACGCAAGACGCGGAACGACTATTCGCGCGAGGCCCGGAGCCAAGCCTTCACGGGTAGCAGACACGGAATGTCGGCTTCTGCCCAGTCAAAGCGGCTGAGGTCGTCGGGGCTCGCCCACACTACCTGCACGTGCTCGCGCAGAGCCATCGTGCCGGCGATGATAGTGGCGGCGTAGACGTCCAAGGTAATGAGGCGCGCACCGACCGTTGCCGTTCCGGTGCCGAGTAGTTCGCCGACGCATATATGGAGTCCGAGCTCCTCGAGGATCTCGCGGGTAAGCGCCGCAGTTGGGGACTCACCCGGCTCGACTTTGCCACCAGGAAACTCCCACTTGCCGGGGAGGCTCATAGCGGCGCCTCGCTGCGCGACCAGGCACCTGTTCTGCTGAACAATCGTGGCGCCGACTACGTGAAGGGGGGCCATCCCTCGTAGCCTAGCGCTTGCTGCGGCCGGGGAGCATCTTGTGTAAGGTTCAACGATGGCGAGCGAGCGGGGACTCTACGAGAGTCTGGTCACTGAGGCACTCGAGACGCAGCTAGCGGCTTTGGACCCGCGACTGATGGCGCGGCGTTCGGGGCTGCACGAGGCCGAAGCCGCCGACAGGATCGCGCTGCACCTGGCGCGCGTGATTGAGCGGGCAATTTCATCACTGGACAGGCGGCAGCGGGTGAAGATCGGGACGACCCTCGCTCGGCAGCTAATCGATCAAGTGGTGGCGGTAACGGACGCCGGTTCGCTCGCGACTGAGCGTCCGCTCGAATCTGGCGAGGTCCTGCGTAGCGTCCTTGGCAAGCTGCCAGACGGGAACGCGCAGGCGATTGAGGAACCGCTGATTCCGTTGTTTGACACCACCTTGTTGACCAATGCGCCGGGCGAGCCGCGCGTGGGCAGCCTGGTGTTGACGGAGGTCCACTCGGCTGATCGCATCGATCTGGTGATGGCGTTCATTCGCCGCAGCGGGATCCGCCCGCTCATGGCGGCGCTGCGGGCACATTGTGCAGCGGGGCGGCCGCTACGCGTGTTGACGACGACGTACACGGGATCGACCGAAGGGCTAGCGCTCGACGAACTGCGTGATTTGGGCGCCGATATCCGTATCTCGTACGACGAGGGAACCACGCGCCTGCACGCGAAGGCTTGGTATTTCTTTCGTCGCTCTGGCTTCTCGACCGCATACATCGGCTCGTCGAACCTAACTCATTCCGCGCAAGTGAGCGGGCTAGAGTGGAACGTGCGAGCGTCGGGCGCGCGCAACCCGAGCGTGGTCGACAAGGTGGCGGCTGTCTTCGAGAGCTATTGGAATAGTGGTGAGTTCGTCCCCTACGACGACGAGTACTTTCGCGCCCAAGCGTCGCGTTCGGAGCGCGAGCGTTTTGAGCTGATCTTGAGCCCGATCGAGGTTCGACCAGAGCCATTTCAAGAACGGTTGCTGGAGCAGATCGCGTTATCGCGGGAGCTCGGGCATCACAGGAACCTGCTGGTTTCGGCAACCGGCACGGGCAAGACGGTCATGGCGGCGCTCGACTACGCTCGTTTGCGGAGCGGCATGCCGCGCGCGCGGCTGCTGTTCGTCGCCCATCGCGCCGAGATCCTGAAGCAGACACTGGCAACATTTCGCCACGCATTGCGGGACTACTCTTTCGGCGAGCTCTGGGTCGGCGGGAAGCGTCCGGCTCAATTCGATCATGTCTTTGCGTCGATTCAGAGTCTGAACGCCGCCGGATTGGAGCACTTGGTCGCGGACCACTTTGACGTTGTGATCGTGGATGAGTTTCATCATGCTGCAGCGTCGACCTATCGAAACGTCCTCGAACACCTCAAGCCGATCGAGCTATTAGGGCTTACCGCCACGCCCGAACGAAGCGACGGCTTGCCGCTGCTGGATTGGTTCGGCGGACGGATCGCCGCGGAGCTGCGGCTGTGGGACGCCATCGACCAACACCGACTCGTGCCTTTCGCGTATTACGGCGTGCACGACGGCCTCGACTTGCGCCAGATCCCGTGGCGCCGCGGCCGTGGCTACGACGTGGAGGGCCTGACAAACCTGCTCACTGGCAACGACGCTTGGGCGCATTTGGTCATCCAGGAGCTGGCGCGCCGGGTTGACAGCTTGTCCAGGATGAAGGCCCTCGGCTTTTGCGTGAGTGTCGAACACGCGAAGTTCATGGCGCGCGTTTTCGGCGCCGCAGGCATCCCATCCGCCGCCATTTGGTCGGATACGACGGAGGACCTTCGCGAAGAGGCGTTGCGAGAGCTCGCGGCCGGCCGTTTGAACGTCGTCTTCTCGGTGGACCTGTTCAACGAAGGCGTTGACGTTCCAGCGGTCGACACCCTGCTCATGTTGCGACCCACAGAGAGCGCCACCTTATTTCTGCAGCAACTAGGCCGAGGTCTCCGCCGCTACTCATCGAAGAGGCTGTGCACGGTCCTTGATTTCGTCGGCCTGCACCGTGCGGAGTTTCGATTCGATCGCAAGCTTCGTGGGCTCCTGGGCGGCAGCCGAAGCGAGCTCGCTGCGCAAGTCGAGCAGGGTTTCCCCTTCTTGCCCGCCGGTTGTCACATGGAGCTCGACCGTGTGGCGAGCGAGGTCGTGCTCGGCAGCATCCGCAACGCTGTTCCGTCCCGTTGGAGCGCCAAAGTGGACGAGTTGCGGTCGCTCGCCCGTTCGCAGAGCGATATCACGCTGGCGTCGTTCCTCGAAGTGTCCGGTCTCGAGCTGGACGACATCTACGCGGGCAGCCGAAGCTGGTCCGACCTCTGCGAGCAGGCAGGGCTCGCTGTCGCGCCACCAGGCCCGCACGAAGAGACGCTACGGCGAGCGTGCGGCCGTCTTATCCATGTGGATGATCCGGGTCGCATCGACGCCTACCGGCGCTTCCTAGTCGACGACACCGTGCCCGATCCATCGTCCCTGTCCGAAGCCGAGCAGCGCTCCTTGCGCATGCTAGTCGCCTCGTTGGTTGACAAGGCCGTCACCAATTCCGTGTCGCTCCTCGAGGGTTGTCAGCTCGTGTGGAGCCACCCACAGGTTCGGCACGAGATCTTGGAGCTGCTGGATGCACTAACTGACCGACTCGAGCACGTGACCACGCCGTTGGATCCGCAAGGAGACGTCCCGCTCGCGATCCACGGCAGGTATACGCGCATCGAGGTCTTGGCCGCTTTCGGCATCGGGGATGGCGCCAAGGTGGCTCCTTGGCAAACCGGCGTCTATCACGCAAAAAGGGCGAGGTCAGACTTACTCGCCTTCACCCTCGACAAGACGAGTGACCACTTTTCTCCGACGACCCGATACCGGGACTACGCGATCAGTCGCGACCTCATCCACTGGGAAAGCCAGTCCGTCACTCGCGCAGACAGCGACACGGGCCTTCGCTACCAAACTCACTTGGCACAAGGCTCGCGGATCATGCTGATAGCGAGGCGCCGCAGCACTGACCGCGCCTTCTACTTTCTCGGCCCAGCGCAGTACGTCAGCCACGAATCGGAGTTGCCCATGGCCATCACCTGGAAGCTCCAGCACGCGCTCCCGGGTGACTTGTTCGCCTCGTTCGCAGCCGCGGTGGCCTAACGTCGCCGCCTTGTTTGGTTTCGGGATTCCGAACCACGCGACATCACCCCGTATCTAGGGTGGTGTCGGAGTCGGGCAGCATATAGGGCGGCAGGTCGGTGGACACGACGTTGCCCTGGGCATCGACGATGCCCAATCGCTCGAACCGCGCGCGGGCGCTCGCCAGCCGCACCGACGCCAACTCGGCTAGCCGTCGGCGCCACTCGACGCGATCCTCCTCACGATCGAGATCCAGTTCATCGAAGCGCGCTTGAGGGATGGGAGCTACGCCCGCTGACGCGGCCACAAAGTACAGCACGCCCGACATGGACGCGACAGGTCAGACCCGCGCACGCCGCCGGCAGAGTCGTAGGTTCAAAGCGCGGTAGACAAAAAGGAAAGGCCCTGAGATTTCAGGGCCTTTCCGGGTTGCGCGGGGGCGCAACTACACGCTGCATACCGAGTTTACGTGGGCTTTGAGCGGCGGCTGGTTGCGTGACTCATGCCTGGGTCGCGGACAGCGGTCGTGCGACCTCCCGAGGTCCACCGCAACTCCCAAAGACCCGCAGAACGGTTTCGCCACCTGCCGATTATGCATCGACGGAACGCTTTCCGCCCCGCCCGAGCGACGCCGATCGTGTTCTAGAGCAAGGGAGTGCCGGTCGAACGGGAGTTGGTGTAGGAAACCTTCACGGTGGCGTTCACACCCCTCAATGCACTTAACGCGTTCCTTGCGGTAGCCCCGCGCAAGAGCTTCGCTGGCGCGGCGAAGGATCTGGGCGTCTCGACCTCGGCGCTGAGAATTTGGCTGTTTTCCGGCCTGCGGCTACTAGAGGCGGATGAAAAACTTCGGTGTAGCGAAATTGGTGGTGGTGGCCTTGGCGGCGGTGGCGGGGACCGCAACCTTCATGATCGCGTGTGGCGGCGGCCCGTCGCACGCCTCCGCAGCATTGACCTGCTCGCAGTGGCAAGTGACGGTGCTCAGCTTGTCGACGATTTGTCCCAGCGGATCTCAGGGCGTTGACAACGCTTGCGACTTGCCGGCGGGCTGGGAGCCGATCAACGAATCCTCGGCGGGTTTTGTGTTGGTTGGTCGCTGCAAACCGTAGCGATTCGTCGTCAATCGTCATGCCGAGCTCGCTGAGCAACGCATCCGCGTTGTCCACGTTCTTCAGCAAGAACAAGGAAGAGCCGCGCGTTGCGCGGGGGCGCAATGCGGGCTGTATACCGCGATATCGTTGGGTTTTGAGCGCACGCTCGTGGCATGAAGTACCGCGGCCTTGAGCTGCGATCACGAAGCGTCGATCTTGGACGTCTGAAGGCGCCACTGATCGGTGACCCAGGTAGCATCCTCCCATTCGCCTTTGCACGCTTTGGTACACAGGGACTGACAGCATTCACAAAGAACATGAGATAGTTAACTTCTCATCCGGAGGGAGCGGATCGATTCGTGCCTAGATTGAGCGTAAATCCTTGGGTTCATCGGGCCCTCCTGATGTTCACCGTCTCACTGACGTTAAGCCCTCTGATCGTGGCCGGCGTGAGCTTCTACAGCCCTCGTCACGGGTCCTGGAACGACCTGTTCGAGTTCTTGATCATGTGCTGGCTCGCCGAGATGATGGCGGCGCTCGCTGGCGCTTGGCTGATCAGACTACTCAAGGACGCACGCGATCAGGAGCGGGCTCGGACATCGCAGGCGGAGCTCTTGGTCGCAAGGCTCGCGTTCTGGGGTTCACTCTTGTGTTCCTTCGTCCTGCCCTGCGCAATCGCGTGGGTGTGGATGATGGGATTTGCTATGTTGAGCTAGCTGATGGATCGCGATCAGGCGGTCACCTATCTGGTGAGCGCTAACCCTGCCGCGGCACGACGACTGGTGGCCAGAGTCCTAGGTCTGATCGAGTGGCTGGCGTCAGACCCCGTCTTGGGGCCCAGCCACATCGCTGAATACCGCGAACTTAAAGCACAAAAGAGGACCGCGGAATCGAGGCGTTCTCGATTCCGCGGTTCAGTCGTTGCGCGGGGGCGCAACGCGGGCTGTATACCGCGATATCGTTGAGGTTTGAGCGGTGCCTAGTCGCATGAACGCGAAGACAACCTGCTTGCCGTCGCCTTCGCTTCGGCACCCCAGCGGGCCGGAGCGACCTCGGCTCGGGAAAAACGAGTGCACTCGTTGCCGCCCACTGTGAGCGGGCCCTCATTTCGGCCCCGCCAAGAAGCTTCAACAACCCCTCGACCCATGCGCGCCGGGATTCGCCTCAAGCATTCGGCGCTGCGTCGACCTTCACCCGAGGCGAATGGGACCGATGAATCAGGAGCAGAACGTCGGCCCATGAGGGCACCGTGACGACGAGCAGTCAAGACCTCGCCCGGCCAGCAAATTCAAGCAGTTGTGAATGGCCGCTGGTGCACGCGGCCTCCCGCCCGCCGTAGACACGTTGTTTCGACGGCTCTGGATGCTATCGTGAATGCATGGTCTTCGCTCTCTGGCCCTTGGCCCTTCGCAGGGATCTCGTGCGCGCATTCCGGCCCGGTGAGCACGCGGAACGTGAGGCGCCTTTCCGAACGTTGCGTGGGCACGACTGGGCCACTCGTGGTGTTGAGATTCGGACGCGGCAAGACGGGCATGCCGCAGGAAGGATTGTCGTTTTCAGCGTTCTGAACGTTGATGCCGCAATCTGTGCGCGGTGCGGCGACGAGGGCATGGCCGCAGAGATAGCAACGGCAGCGGCGCGGTTGGAGAAGTCTCGGACATTTGTTCACCTGCTGACTAGACTCGCCGAGCTCCCTCCAGCTGTCGTGACGGCGATCGCCGGGGGCGAACTCGCGGCCGCTGGACCGTTCGTTGACGTCATCCGACAACTCGCGATGGGGACTGCTGTAGTGCGACAACAGCGTCGCTTCGCCAAGCTCGCATCCTGGTACCATGTGGGGCGAATCTCGAGCGTTGCCGAAGCGTACGTCATCGTCGACGGTGGAGGAAAACAGTCGTTCGTGCCACGGAGCCTCGCGCACTCCGTATGGCGTGAACGCATCGGCGAGTGCCTCGCGGTCATGAACGGCCCGGTCGACGAGCGCGAAATGATCGTGCGTGCTGCGCCGGGGATCGAGCTTGAGACTGAAACGGGCTCGTATTCTCCATTCGCTCGCCCCGAAGGCGGTTTTCAAAGCGTGTCTGCGGCTGACCTCGCGTATCTACGGGGCATTCCGAGGCAACTTCAGATTACGATCCCCATCACCATTGAGCGATGACGTCGCCGACGTGGCAGGTTCGCGTCGCAACCGAGAAGGACCGCGCGCTCCTGACCCGGTTCAGGTGTGCAAACAAAGAACCATGGGAACGCGAGGTCGAGTTCCAGATCCAGAAACGCCTGCTGGATTGGGCGCTCGCTGAGGGCGCTGCGGCCGACGACCCGACCGTCCTGCTCGTGTTCGACGTGCCATCGCGCGCTCTTGTCGGCGTTGCCGCACATGAGCGTCAGTTCCTTGGCACGAACGCCCTCGATAGGGTGCCAGCAACAAAGATTCATCTCGCAGCCATCTCGAACAAATGGCAGGGAAAGAAATTCTCGAACGGTGACCAAGTCAGTCACGTGTTGATGAACGCCGTGCTGACCGATATCGCGACGCGCGTACCACCGCGCGATCCGCGTGTCTTCGCGATCGTTCACGAGCACAACACGAGGAGCCGGGCGCTTTGCAAGCGCTTTGGCCTCGTCAAGGAGCTTCAGAGGGTCAATCCAAGCTACTTGATACTTGTCACGGAGCATCATCCGGTGAAGTGAGCTCACATGCGGCTGATACCTGAAGGGGTGCCGAAGCGGGGTCGAATCGACGCCCGCCATCTGCTGCTGCTCTCGTCCAATCTCGATATCTCACGCGTCCGCGAACACTTGGCACAAATCAGCGATCGAGGTTACGCCCGCTAGCGTGACGCTCGAAGCGACGCTTGCGGGTGTCCTGAAAGACTTGCGCGCGTGCCGCGATACGGCGCAGCGCGCGCCGCGCACCTGGAAATCACGGCATAAAGGCGAACCGCGGAACCGAGACGTTTTCGATTCCGCGGGGTTTGGTTGCGCGGGGGCGATTTGAACCTCCGCCCCTGAAAATTCCCGCGCTCGTTAACGAGTCGCGAGCACGCGGAGTTGCCCTGGGGTGAGCCAGCCCTCGCTCGAGCCCCACTCCACGCGAAACAGTGTCGGCCGCCGCTCGAGCACGTACACGCTGGCGCCCTCCGGAATCAGCACGGAATCGGCCGCGCCGCCCCGCTGTGGCAGCGGTTTGCCCGACGCATCGAGCAGCCGCGCTTCATCGGCCACGATGACCGCGGGTGATGACGTGAGCCGGAAGTGACGCGCAGCGGCGCAGAGTCCGGCGCCGCTGACCAAGAGCAGCGCACCCAGGCCAATACCTACCGCACCCGCGAGCCCGGCACTGGTGCGCTTCACGAAACGACGCAAGCCGAGGCCTAGCGTCAATAGCAGCGAGCCGACCAGCGCTGTCACGGCCCAGGTGTTTTCTTCGGCGAGTGACGTCACGGCGCGACCCAGCGAGGCACGCGCCATCACGGGCGCCGTTCCCTCACGCGCATGACGCCGCGAAATCTCGGCACGGATGCGGGCCAGCCCCGTATCGGCGAGTTCGTCGTCGGGACGGAGCACGAGCACTTCACTCAGCGCGGCGGCGGCTCGACCGAGATCGCCCGGCGCCGCGCTGCTCGATCGCGCGCGTTCCACGTACGCGACAGCGCGGTTGAAACTGGCGTCTGGATGCACGAAGCCGCGATCAGCGAGCAGCTCTAACGTGTCGATGGCTTCGGTGTATGCGCCGCGCTTCAGCGCGTCGCGCGCGGCCGCGAATTCCCGCGCGGAATCAGGCTCCGCGGCGCGCGCGGGTTGCGCGAGAAGCGCGCCCAGTGCGCTCGCGAGCACTGCCAGGAACCAGACCACGAAGAAGCGACGCATCAGTTCAGCTCGCGGCGGCGAGCTTTTCGCCGCGCATTTCCGTGGCGTTCTTGGCGGCACGCTGTGCCAGTTCGGCTGGGTCGAGCCCGCTGGCTGCGCCCACGAAGCGTACTGCGTCGCAGTCTTCGAGCAGCTTGGCCAGGGCCTGCGCGCGCGCGCCCGGCAGGCCGCGCGCCGTCAAGCTCGAGGCGAGTTCAGTTTTTAGGATGGCGCGCGCTTTTAGACCCAGCTTCGCTTCGATGGCCAGGAACACCGCGCGTTCGGTGGCGCTGACCGAGCCCGCCACGTCCGACTTTGCCAGCTCTCGCGCTTCGCGCAACGCGCTCTCGAGTTGTGCCGCAAGTGAAGCGCCGCGTTCGCGCAGCTTGGTCCGCGCGCGTGTTGCCGCACTCACGGCGCCGCCCGCGAACACCATGCCAAACGGTGCCAGCAGCAGCGCCGCCCAAAAGCCGGTGCGATCAGCTAGCGGCCGCGAGGCGCTCGGGAACGCGCCCAACGCGTCGCGCGGCGTGAGCACGTTCGCCAAGCGATCGTCGGGCTTCTGCTGCGCGTCCGCCCGCTTTGCGTTCGGGTTCACCTTGACGTTCAGCGAGCCGAGCGCGGCGCGCGCGATTACGTAGTCGCGTTTCTTGGCATCGAAGTAGGGGAGCGTGACCTCACCCAAGTCCAACTTGCCGGGATCGCTCACCTTCACGACGTAACTAAAGGTTCGCGTCCCGCCCACTTGGCCGTGCGTGGCTTCGACTTTTTCGGTCAAGGATGGCTCGAGCCACTCCACGCCGGGATGCTCCGGCGTCAGGATCTTGAACGGAACCAAGCCCACGCCAGACAGCGTTGCCACTACGGACACCGCTTCACCGGCCATGATGTCGCGCGGCTCAACCGTCGCGGTCAGCTTGTAGTCGCCCACGTCCCCGATCTTGTAACCGGCGGGGCGGCCTGCGAGCGGTGGCTCGATGACCGTGACTTCCGCCCAGTTGCTCTCGCGCTCGGTGCCGGTGTTGGGATCGCGCATGTAACCGCGAGCCACGAACTCAGCCTTCGTGCGCCCCGCCCGCAGCTTGCCGGCGTGTAACGGAAACAGCGGCAGCTCCCGGATCTTTTCCGCATAGTACCGCACACCGCCGATTGGAACCGCGTAGAACTGCGGCTGATCTGCGGAGACGTCGAACGCCAAGAACTCGGCATGGGACGGCTCGGTCAGATTGGTGAGATTGTACGGACCGTGGGCGCCGTACGTCGAGACGCGCAACATGACTTGTTGTCCGACGTACACTTGGTCGGGCGTGAGTGTTGCGCGCACGAAAGCGTTGGGGTCGGGCGCCTTGTCCAGGCGCAACTCGACCGGGTAGCTCGGCTCTTGCTGCGGCTGCTGATCGTCAGTGTCGTCACCGAATGGGCTAAAACCCGGTGGGAATGGCGAATTTCCCCCGAACATTCCGAAGGGATCGAAGCCGCGCTGGGGCAGGGGGCGACTCGCGCCCGTGCTGCCGGCCACGACTTGGATCTGAATCGGCGAGCCCTGGGCGCGCTCGCCGCTCACGAGCACGCTCGGTGGACCGATGCGGAACGTGCCGGTCTTACTGGCGACCACGTTCCAGGTCAGCGTGAAGCGGTATTGCTGGCTCACCTGGCCGTTGCTGTAACTGACTTGCGACGAGCGACTCAGACTGGGCTGTCCCACGGTCATGCCCGGTGCCAGTGGCAAGCGTGCATCAGTGAACTGCACGTCAGTCTCGCTCGTGACCGTGATCTGGACGACGAGTGGCTCACCGACGCCGATGTGCTGCGTACTCACTGCTGTTTGGACTGCCGGCGCGGCGTGTGCCGCTTGGCTCGTGCTGATGACGGCGCAGATTACGGCAGCGCCAGCGGCCCTGCCGACACCGCCGAGCGCACGGCTCATTTGTCTTCCATCCCACCGCGGACGCGCCCCTGGACCGAGCGATTCTTGGCGTCTTGCTCTTGCATGGTGGGCGCGTGCTCCAGCATGTCGAGCATGCGGTCGTCCTGGTTGGCGGTCGACGAAGGCTGTGGCTGAGGCTTCGGCTTCTTTTGATCCGGGCCCGCGTCGGGCTGTTGATCTTGGGGCTTGGGGGCAGAGGAGTCCGGGCCTGCGTCCTTCTGCTTGTCCTTGTCCTTGTCCTTGTCCTTGTCGTCGTTCTTCTTGTCGTTTCCGCCGTCTTTGTCCTGATTCTTGCCGCCGTCGGGCGGCTCGCCGCCGTCCGGTTCGCCGGAGTCGGGTTGCCCGCCGTCCGGGGGAGCTGCGTCCTTTTCCTTGTTCTCTTTGTCCTCGATGCGGCGCAGCGCGATGGCGCGGTTGTACGCGGCGTCACTGCCCACGCTGTCGCCCGCATCGGGGGGAAGCCCCGGGACCAGACGTAGTGAGAGCTCGTACTCTTTGACCGCCGCCTTGTAGTCACGGCGCAGGAACTCCAAGTTGCCGGCCAAGTAGTGGGCGCGCGCCCGGAATTCGACCGGAGTTGTAGCGTCACCTGCGATCGCTTTGAGGATACGCAGCGCGCACTCCACGCCTTGGTTACGTTGCCCCATCTCCGCGTCCTGCTGCGGAGTCGAGCCGCCATCGCCCACGGGCTCCTCGTCACCGAAGCGACGCCCAAAGCGTTCGGCGAGCTTGAACAAGCCGAGGCCGAGATCGAAGCTGGCATTGGGGCGGTCGCGCACAGGGTCAGGCGTGCCGATTTCGCCGTTCTCGCATTTGCCCGTGGCCAGATAGCCTTCGAGCAGCGAGACCGCGCTGCCAGCGTCCCCCGCATCATAGTCGGAGATAGCCTGGTCCACGCTCGGGGCGTGGCGTTCGAACAGCTTGTCCGTGGATTTGCCGCACGCAGCTACGAACAGCAGCGACAAGAGCAGGCCCGCGGTGGCCGCTACGGCTGCCTTTTTGAGGCGTTTTTTGACGCGGCGCTTCTTGGTCGGCGGCGGGATCGCGCTCGGCCTGTTGCGGCGCTTGGCCTCGTTCACGAAGGTTTCCACCAGCACGAGCAGCAGCGCGAGCCCGAGTGGGTACATGTACACGTCCGCGTACACGGTCTCGACCTTCTCGGAGAGTTCTTCGGTGACCAAGCGCCCGAGGCGCCTCGAGATCTCCGTGATGCCGGTGTCACCGTGCGAGCTTTGTACGATCACCCCGCCGGTCACGCTGGCGATCTTGGAGAGCTGCTCTTCACCTTCCGCCGACAAGGAAGTGGTGAGCGGCTTGCCCTGCGCGTCCATGCGATAGCCGTGCGACTCCCCAGCCTCGTTCACGTCCGGAATGGGCTCGGGGGTGCGCCCGCCGATCTGCACCACGTCAATCGTCAAGCCACTCTGCTTGGCAGCTTCGGCGACCGCGACTGGATCGCCTTCGAGATCTTCACCGTCCGTCACCAGCAGCATCACGCGCCGGTGGTCCTTCGACTTCGGGTCGCGGTCGAGCAGCTCTCGGCCTGCTTCCAGCGCGCGAGCGATCGCGGTGCCACCGACGGGCATGTCGTTCGGGTTGAGCTGACGGAAGAACTGCGCGATCGCGGCGCCGTCGCTAGTGAGTGGGAAGGCGATTGGTTCACCCGCGAAGGCGACCGCCGCGAAGCGCGCCCCGGGCAAATCCTGAATGAGCCGCCCCACCTCCGATTTGGCGCGCAAAATGCGGGAAGGCGCGATGTCCTTCGCATACATGCTCTTCGAGTAGTCGAGCACGATCACGACATCCAGATTGGTAGCCGGAATCAGGCGAGTGCCGCGCCCGTACTGCGGCTGCGCCAATGCGATGAACGACAGCGCGACCGCGATCACCAGCAGCACGCCCTTCAACGCGCGTCGCCCGCTCGGGTTCGCGGTGAGCAAGCCGCGCACCAACGCTTCATCCCCGAATTTCCTCACGCTGCGCGTGAGCAGCACGCCGCCCGCGATCAGCGCGAGCGCCACGAGCGCGGCCAAGCCGCTCCCGAACAGCCACATGGGCACCGCGAACTTCACGGGAACCTCCGCAGCACGAGCGCGCGCAGGGCCGCGTCACACGCGAGCAGCAGCACACCCGGCAAGAGCAAGAAGGCGAACAGGTCTTCGTAGTTGGCGATGTTGGCTTCGAACTTGGTTTTCTCGAGCTTATCCAGCACGTCGTGGAAGCTGGCTTGCAGTGCCTTGGCGTCGGTAGCCACGTACATGGAGCCGCCGGTCTTCGTGGCCAATTCCTTGAGCAGCTTCGGGTTGACTGGAAACGGCATCGTGACGTAGCGGGGCTGCCCGAACAGGTCGAAACCGTCTTGCATCTCGGCGGCGTCGCCCTGGCCGATCTGGATGGTGTACAGGCGCGCGCCCACCGCGTTGGCCAAATGCGCCGAGTATTCGGGGGAAATCTTGCCGCCTTTGGCGTCACCGTCGGTGAGCAGGATGATGGCTTTGCTGCGCGCGTGGCTACGCCGCAAACGCGCGGCAGCGGTGCCCACGGCGTCGCCAATCGCGGTCGCTGACGAGTCAATCACGTTCAGTTCCATCTTGCTGACGAGCTCGTCCAGCAAGTGATAGTCGAGCGTGGGCGGCGAGAGCACGTAGGCGCTGGCGCCGAACACCACGATGCCGATGCGGTCCGTCTTGCGACGCGCGATGAAGTCGCGAATCACGGCCTTGGCGGCGTCAATGCGCGTCGGACGCACGCCACGTGGTTTGGGGGCGACGTAGCTCTGCAGGTCCGGAGGCAGGTTCGCCATTGCGGCGTTCATCGACCCGGAAAGGTCGAGCACGACCACGATGTCGATGCCCTCTTCATCCGCAGACTGAGGGCGCAACGTGTTCACCGGGCGAGCCATCGCCAAGACGCACAGCCCGAACCCGACCGCGCGCAGCACGCCGGGCAGATCGCGCAGCCAGACGCGGAGGCCCGAAGGACCAACCCCGAGCGGGGCCAGCGTGCCCAGCTTGAGTCGCGGCATGCGTCGGTCTTCGCCCAACGTGGCGCGGTAGAAGACGAACGGCACCAGCACCAAACCCAGCAAAAACCAGGGTGTTTGCCAATGCGCGTGGATCAGCTCGTCAGCGCGGCTGGATGCCGGGTACGAAAAGCCGATGAGCAGCGCGAGCAGCGTGTACACCACGAGCAGCCCGCCGCGCAGCGCCCGCCGCAACTTGGCTACGGACGCGCGCAAATCGAAGCTCGGGAGCTTGCCCTTGGCCTGGGGAGCTTTGCCTGCCGCGCTGGGCCTGGCTTCAGCCTCGACCACGCTGGGCTCGGCGGGCGGCCGGCCCGTGTTAACGGGTTGGGTCACGACGCGCCTCCCTCGTCCGTCGGCTCGCCCGATTCCTTGGCTTCATCCGCGTCGGCAGGTTGCGCTTCGGTCATCAACGCGGGCACCACGGAGGTAAGCACGATGGTGCGCGACACGATGCTCTCGGCGCGCGCCATCAAGTCCAAGCACTCGCCTTCGCTCGGGGTGAGGCGCGCGAACTTCACTAAATCCGCATCGCGCATGAAGGTTTCGATGCCCGCAAGATCCTCGATCTGGGGGCTGGTTTGGCGCAGTGAGCCGAGCGCTTCGCGGGTCGTGCTCTCCAGGCCGTCGTAGCCATAGCGATCACCGAGGTAGCGGCGCAGGACGTCCGAAACTCGGTCGAAAACCTCGGCAAAACGGCCCTCGCCCGTGAGGCCCGCGTGGCGAATGTCGTGCAGCGCCTCGAGCGCGATGTCCCAGGGCGGCCGCGGCGGCGGTGGCGGTGGCAGCTTCTTGGGGCGGCGCAGCCAGCGGCTGATCAAGAGCGCAGCGAGCGCACCGACCGCGAGTGCGATCAACGCGACCGCTGCTGCGTGCTTGGCCGCGGTCCAGATCTCCAGCTGACGGCGCGCCGTGGGGTTACCCTTGGGCGCCGGGTTCGGAGTATTGGAGATCGGATCTTCGACCGTGACGGTGTGCGGTGCGGTGCATACCGTCACCAATTCACCGCTCGCGCGCGAAACGGTGATCGGTAGGGGCGGCAAGATCAGCTCGTGGCGGCCCGGCTTGGGCGGCAACGGCACGACCGAGATCTGCACGGTAGTGGTCGCGCGCTCGCCTTGTTCGGTCCGAGTCAGCTTGGGGCCGGCCGCGCCCTCCGGATCCGGTAGCGCGAAGCCCTCACGCTCCAGCGCCTTGGCTTCCGGGCTGTCGCTCAGCACATGGAACCCTGTCGGCAGCACCGTTTCGCCCTTGCCGTGTTCGACCGTGACTTCCAGCGTCAGCGCGTGACCGCTGATGGCGCGGCTCGGCATTTTCTCGCTGAATTGCGGGCGATTCTTGCCGGCAGGGATGCGCTCCACGCAATTCTCGGCGCTCGCTGGGTCTGCAGTACTCGCCCCGGGTGGCGGTGTCGCGGCTGCGCTCGTGGCGGCTGAGGGTGCTGCGTTGGGTGCTGCGGGCGCCCCCCCCGAAGCCTGAACCGCGGCGCGCACGAGCGGTCCACTGAGCAGCAACGACGCACCGAGTGCGCCGAGTAGGGCCGTGAAGCGCGCGCTCATCGATGGGCTCGGCGTGCGCGGCGCGCGAACAAGTCGCGCAGCGGCTTGATGTACGGTTGATCGGTGCGCACGACGCAGTAGTCCAAGCCGAGCTTTGTGAACAGGCGCACCTGCTCAGCGCGCAGCGCGCGCATTTGCTTGGCGTAGTGCGCGCGCACGGCCGGGCTAGAGGTATCCACGATCACGCTGTCACCGGTTTCGAAGTCCTCGAAGCTGCTCAAGCCGACGTCAGGCAGCTCTTCATCCCGTGGGTCGACCAGCATGACCGGGATCACGTCATGGCGAGCTGCTGCCAGGGAGAGCGCGCGGTCGTAGCCGCTGGTGAAAAAGTCACTGATCAAGAAAGCAACGCTGCGGCGACGAGCGAGCGAGACCAAGGTTTCGAGCGCGACGCGCAAATCAGTTCCGGTGCGTTCGGGCACGCGACCCAAAATCTCGCGCACCACACGCATGACGTGCTTTTGGCCCTTTTTGGCGGGAACCAGCTTCTCTATCTGGTCCGTGCTCAAGATCAGGCCCACGCGATCATTGTGCTTGATGGCGCTGAAGGCGCACAGCGCCGCAACCTCTGCCGCCAAGCGCGATTTGCTGGACGTGTGCGTGCCGAAGCGCTGGCTGGCGGACTGATCCACGCACAGCATCATGGTCATCTCGCGCTCTTCCACGAACACCTTTACGTGCGTGGAGTCCATGCGCGCGCTGACGTTCCAGTCGATGGTGCGGATGTCGTCGCCGGGCTGGTACTCGCGCACCTCCCGGAAGGCCAAGCCCTGGCCCTTGAAGACGGACGTGTAGCTGCCAGCCAGCTGCTCGGTAGCGAGCCGGTTGGTGGTGATCTCGATCTTTCGGAGCGCTTTGAGCAGTTCCTTCGGGATCATCAGGTCACCTCAGCAAACTCTCGACGGACGGGAACATGAGGAGGAAAACCGTGCGCTCAGGGAACCTCTACGACCTCGAACACGCGGCGCACGATGTCTTCCGCCGTGACTTCCTCGGCCTCGGCCTCGTAGCTCAGCACCACGCGGTGGCGCAGCACGTCCGGGCCGATGGCTTTCACGTCTTCCGGCGTCACGTAACCGCGGTGGC
>JBDTJC010000421.1:0-2730 GCA_039936055.1 Polyangiaceae bacterium
ATGGCTCCAAGAAACCAACTGTCGCGCGCCCGGCCACTTTCGCGCGCTCACGTCAGATTCGCGCAACGCCCCTCGCCGCTGGCAAGCGTTGGTCTTTGGTCGGCTGGAGCCCGTGCATCCTGACGGGATCTTGATGCACGTGTCCTGGTACGAGGCGGACGCCTACGCGCGTTGGGCCGGTGGGCGCCTGCCCACGGAGGCCGAGTGGGAAAAAGCCGCCGCTTGGGATCCCAGTCGCGGCCACGCACGGCGCTACCCGTGGGGGGATGAGCCGTGGCATCCCGGCCGCGCGAATTTGGACCAAGTGCGCTTGGAGCCCTCACGCGCGAACGCTTACCCAGAAGGGCAAAGCGCCTACGGCTGCTTACACATGCTGGGTGATGTCTGGGAATGGACCGACACCTGGTTTGCGGGCTATCCAGGCTTCGAGAGCTTCCCGTACGAAGGGTATTCGCGTGTCTTCTTCGGTCAGGGATATCGCGTGCTGCGTGGCGGCGCGTTCGCGACGCGCGCGCTCGTGGCGCGCAACACCTTTCGGAATTGGGACTTCCCGCAAAGACGCCAAATTTTCGCTGGTTTTCGCTGTGCATGGCCAGCTTGACCCCGCGCTGTGGCCCCGCTGAACTCGCGCGCTTACTGGCCGACCTAGAAGTGCGCATCACCTCGCTGCAAGTACAGCGCGACGATGTTTCGTTGCCTGACTACCCTGGTGGGCCACGCCCGAGCAGCGTCGTGCACGTGGCCGGCAACGGAGTGACGGGCAAGGGCGAGCACGTCGCGTTCTACGACGCCGCGCACGCGGAATTTGCCGCGGCCATGCATGCGTGGTTCGAGTCGAACCGCGCGCGCACGAACCTGCGCGTGGGCAGCGCGCTCGGCTCGCCAGGTACGCGCTACGCCAGAAGCGCACTGGAAGCCGCGCTGGTCGACCTCGGCCTGCGCCAGGCCGGCCTCAGTCTGTATGATTTGACCGGAGTGCGCGAAACAGCGCTGCGCTTCGTCGTGTCGCTCGCGGCAGACCCCGAGCCGCTGTCGGCAATCGCACGAGTGCGCGCCGCGGGCTTCAGTGGGGGTCTAAAGATAGACGTGGATCCAGCGTGGGATCACGCAACGCTGGCCGAGCTCGCCAGCGACCCAAGCATCGTCATCTTCGATTTCAAGGGCAAGGCGGATATTGCCTTCGCCCAGCGCCTCGCAACGTTGAACGCCGGCGCATGGTTCGAGGATCCTCCGCCGGGTTTCGACGCGAAAATGCGACCACGCCTCGCGCGTGATGCAACACTTCCAGATGCGTCCTCGGTTGCTATTGCACGCGCGCGCGGTGAAGCCGTGAACCTCAAAGCCCCACGCATGGGCGGCCCACTCGAAGTGCTGCGAGGCCTCGAGCAAGCGCTCGCGCCGCGCGCGGACAGCGCGCCGGTCGTCGCGTACCTCGGCGGCATGTTCGAAGTGAGCGTTGGCCGCGCACAAGCTCGTGAGCTCGCCGCGCTGTACTGCGCGACTGGCCCCAATGATCTCGCCGCGAACGATGCCCATCCGCAGCTCGCCGCGCGCGCAGACTCGCCGCTATTGGTGCAGCTCGACAGGCCCGGATTCGGCAGCTCGGCCGTCGGCTAGCTGCCGACGGCTATGTGCGCGGGTTCGTGTGCGTCCCCACGCCGCGTGCGTCGAGCTTTGCGGCCACCCCGCCGCTTTTTTTTCGCTTGCCCGCGCGACTTGCGGGCAACTCCTGCTCAATAGCAACACGCCCTTTGACGGTGTCGGCTGTGTTCGTTGGGTTCGGTCCTGGAAGGATGGCGGCCAGTGCGGCGAGCGTGTCCGGCAAGATGAGCACGCTGCCGCGGAGACGGGCCGCCTTCGCCAAGCCGCTGCTACGTCCTGGGGACTGACGGCGAGCTGCAGGACGATGAGGCCAGAAAGATCCGCTCACCGCGGTATCGGTCTAAAAACCTTCGTCCGAAGGCACACTAGCGAGGATGCCTCGTTGGTTCCTGAGCACGATTGCCTGTTTCACGCTGTCCCTCGGCGCTGCTGCTTGCAGTTCGGGCTCCCCCACGAGTACCGGCGCGGCTGGAGCGAGCAGCGGTCCTGGAGGGAGCGCAGGGAGCTCCAGCGCGGTTGGGGGCGCGTTGCCCGGAGCCGCGGGCGGAGCGGGCCAGACAACCGGCGGAGTGGGCGGCGCGGGCCAGACAACCGGCGGAGCGAACTCCGGGGCAGGCGGAGCGAATGGCGGAGCGGCGGGCTCGGCGATCAGCGTAGCTGGCGCGAGCGGCGCTGCGCCAACGCCACCCGGGTTTCCACCTCTGATCCCCGGCTGCGCCGTGGGGGCGGCGCACGAGCACGCGGACAGCGCGCTGGGCGCAACACTTTCGAACTTCTGGAGCGGGGCCGATCAATACCTGCGCGCGGTCGCGCCGAGTAGTGACGGCAAGCTCACCGGGTATTGGACCTTCGCTCAGGTATTCGATGCTGTGCTGGACGGCGTAGAGCGCTCGGAAGGGCAGCGCTTCCAAGGCTTGATTCGCTCCTTCTACGAAGGGCGCGCAGCGCGCGGCTGGCTCGTCGATTACTACGACGACGAAGCTTGGATGACCTTGGCGCTGATGCGCGCCTACGATCTCACGGGCGAGCAGCGCTACTTGGACACCGCCGAGAGCACCTACCAAGACATCATGACGCAGTGGGACACCACTTGCTGTGGCACGCACCTCGGGGGCATCTGGTGGGACA
>JBDTJC010000422.1:0-38159 GCA_039936055.1 Polyangiaceae bacterium
GAGAGCCGGCGAAACCGGGAACTACCGTTTCAGCCGCACTCGATAGTCGCGAGGCGTCACCCGCAGCTCTCACGCAAAGAGACGCCGAAGGCCACGCCGACCTCAACCGTCACCCGTGACCATCAACAAAAATCCCTACGGCTCGCGATAGAACCGCGGCACTCTTCGCGAGATGTCCGTCAGGACTTCCCAAGGGATGGTGCCGAGCTGCGTGGCCAATTCCTCGGTCGTGATTTCGTCTTGGCCCAGCGCACCTTTTTGCGAACCGAGAACGACGCATTCGTCGCCGACGCGCACGTCCGTGACCTCGGTTACGTCCAGCATGGTCATGTCCATGCTCACGGTACCGACGACGGGTGCACGCTTGCCGCGCACGAGTAGTGTGCCGCGGTTCGAGAGTGCACGACTGAAGCCGTCCGCGTAGCCGACGGGGACGGTTGCGATGCGTGAAGTGCGCTTGGTCACGAACGTAGCGCCGTAGCCGACCGGTGAGCCCGAAGGCAGCTCGCGCAGCGCGACGATTTCGCTGCGCACGCGGATCACGGGTCGCAATTCAGGGCAAATGCCGGGGCTTGGCTGCACGCCGAACAGCGCCAAGCCGGGCCGCACGACGTCCAGACACGAGCGCGAGCTCTTGAGCAGCGCCGCGCTGTTGGCAGCGTGACGGAGCGCGGGCGCGATGCCCTCGCTCCTCATCGCGGCGTTGGCTTGCTCAAACAGATCCAGTTGATGATTGATCGATGCGGGGTCCGAGGAATCCGCGCACGCAAAGTGTGTCATCAGGCCTTGCAACTTGACCTCGGGGAAGCGGTGCAGCGCTTTGGCCATTGCGGCCACATCCTTGGGCGCGATTCCCAGGCGAGCCATACCGGTGTCGACCTTGACGTGAATGTTGAGCGGCTCAGCGCCAGAGAACTTCACTTCATCAGCTAAGGCCTCGAGCTGAGCCGGGTCATGCACGACGGGCGTGAGATCATGACGGAGCAGCTCACCCCAGGCGCGGCCGTAGTAGCCGCCCATGATCAAGATCGGTACCTGAATGCCGGCTTGGCGGAGCTCGATGCCCTCTTCCAAAAGGGCGACGCAGATGCCGTTGGCGCCCGCGCGCTCCAATGTGCGGGCGACGGCTTTGGCGCCGTGGCCGTAGCCGTCTGCCTTCAGCACTGCCCACACCGCGGCTCCGCCGGCCGCGCGCTGCAGGATGCGCAGGTTATGGCGCAGATGGGCCAGATTCACCTCAGCCCGGGTGGGCCGCACCGCGTCCGAGGGAACGGCGCGCTGCGGGCGAAGCACCCGCGGAAGTGGGGTGGCCGTGGCCGGAGAAAGCGCGCTGAGTGCTGGGTGCCGCGTCATCGTGCTGCCTCTGTCGTTACCGGAGGGGTGTGCAATGCGTCAACTTAATCGCAGTTCCGTATTGTGTCCGCCACGCCTTGGTCACGACTGGCGCGACGATGCGAAGGCCGAATTCTTATCGCGTTGTATTTTTCAGGAGTGTCTGCGCCCGCTGCCGCTGGGCGCTATGCGGCCGTTTCTTACCGAAAACAACGCTTCATGCAGGCCTTGTAGTCCGGATCGCAGGCCTTGCAGGCAGCATCAGGCCTGCCCGCGTCCGGGTCGCAGGGCGCGCTGCAGGTCGCGTACGTCTCATGACACGCGGCACTGCACTTGTCTTCTGGAGCCAACACGGAGGCGGGCAGCGCGACGGCTGGAGCCGTACCCGCATCACCGTACCAGCGCGTGGCGATGGGTGGCGGTGACGAGTGCACGCTCGTGGGCGCCGGGACCACCAAATAGAATTGTCGAGCTTCGGCCTTCTTCGCGTCACCGATGTCGAGCGTCGGGCGATCCAGATCGCCGTTCGCGAACGCGTGCAGGCGGCGCCGCGCGTACTCGATGCGATCAAGCGGCTGCCCGTAAGTGTACATGCCGAGCCACTCTTTCCAACACGCCTCGCGGTGCGTCGGAGCCGTATCGACTTCCAAGTCGAGGCGGTAGCAGTGCTCGAAGCGCACGTTGCCTTCGTAGATAGACTGCACGCTGGGGCCGCACGCGAAGCCCGCGAGCGCAAACGCGGCAAGCGCCGCAGCTGAGCGCCAGAACACGACGCGCCGCGCGGTTCGGCGGTTTTCGTTTGGGAACGCGCTCGGCACGGTCCCTGTTTTCCCCGACCAGGCACAGGGGCGCAAGCCAAAGACCCCGGAACACGTCGGTGCGCGCGCTTTTCTCGTGCTATGTGACGCTCCCAGCATGTTCACCGGCCTCGTCGAGCTGAAGGGAGTCCTCGCGCGCCGCTCGCGCCGTGGTCCTGGCTACCGGCTGACCGTGGAGTCCGGGTTGGGCCCGCTCGTGCTTGGCGAGTCGATTTCGGTGAGCGGCGCGTGCCTCACGGTCGTGAGTTCTGACGCGCGCGGCTTCGACGCGGACGTTTCACTCGAAACGGCGCAGAAGACCACGCTCGGCGCGCTACCCATCGGAGCCGCCGTCAATCTCGAACGCTCACTCAAAGTGGGGGATCGCCTGGGCGGTCACCTGGTGAGCGGCCACGTAGATGGCGTCGCCGAACTCGTGCGCGTGGCGCCTGCAGGTGAAGCGCAGCGGCTCTCGATTGCGTACCCGCACGACCTCGCGCGCTTCATCGCGGTCAAGGGATCCATCACGTTGGATGGCGTGTCCCTGACCGTAAACGCGATCAGCGGTGACGTGCTCGAAGTGATGGTGATCCCGCACACGCTCGCGGTGACCACACTGGGCGCGCTCGCGCCGGGGGCGGCGATCAATTTGGAAGTAGATACGTTGGCGCGCTACGCGGTGCGCTTCTTAGAAGTGAGCGAGAGCGCTGCGCCCGAGGCTGGGCTGAAGGACGCGCTGCGCCGCGCTGGGTTCGAATACGAGACGGGTGCTGATAAGTCATGAAAAGCGACACCACGGTGCAGTCGGTTCGAGGGTTGGATATCGCGCCCGAGCATTTGCAGCGCGTCCGCGCCGCGCTAGACGACATTCGCGCCGGCAAGATGGTGATCTTGGTCGACGACGAGGATCGCGAGAACGAGGGTGATTTGTGCCTCGCGGCGGACCGCGTCACGCCCGAAGCCATCAACTTCATGGCCATGCACGGCCGCGGCCTGATCTGCCTCACACTCGCGGAGGAGCAGGTCGAGCGCCTGGAATTGCCAATGATGAGCGCGCCGGGGCGCAGTGGGCCGCGCTTGGGCACGGCCTTCACGGTCAGCATTGAAGCGAGTGAAGGGGTGACCACGGGCATCAGCGCGCAAGATCGCGCTCACACGGTGCGTGTTGCGAGTAACCCGCGCGCCAAGCCGTCCGACATCGTGGTGCCGGGGCACGTGTTGCCGCTGCAAGCGCGCCGCGGCGGCGTGCTAGTCCGTGCCGGTCAAACCGAGGGCTCGGTGGACTTGTCGCGCCTCGCCGGCCTCAATGAATCCGCTGTGATCTGCGAAATCATCAACGACGACGGCACGATGGCTCGCATGCCGGACTTGGAGGAGTTCGCCAAACGCCACGGCCTACGCATTCTAACAATTGCGGATCTGATCTCCTATCGGCTCCAAACGGAGCACTTGGTGACGCGCCTCTCAGTCGGCGATATCGTGCTCGACCGCACGGGCACGTCTTGGCAGGCGATCGTGTTCGAAGCCGTGCTTGAGAAACGCCAGTTCTTGGCCTTGGTCAAAGGCCCGCTGGATCCCTCGCGGGCCACGCTGTGCCGCATGCACGCCGGCTCCACGTTGGCGGACGTATTCACCTCCACCAGCGGTGACGGCGCGAAGCACCTGGATGAGGCCATCGACGCTATCGAAAAAGAGGGCAGTGGCGTGATCGTGTACCTGCCGCCACAGGGTGACTTACGGGAGGACTTGGAGCGTCTGCTGCGCCGAATCGAACCCAAGAGCGCGCCCAGCAATGGCGCGCCGCCGTCCGCCCGCCCGCATGGCGGCACGCTCCGCGAGTACGGCTTAGGCGCTCAAGTGCTGCGCGAATTGGGCCTGTGCAAAATCCGCCTCCTCACCAACAATCCCCGTAAAATTGCGGGTATTCAGGGGTATGGGCTGGAGCTGGTCGAGAGCGTACCGCTGGTTTCAATGCGCCCCGCGCACTGAGTGGGCTTGCCGCCGAAGGGGAATGCTAGCATTCCAGCCGCCCTCGTTCAGCCCAGCCGTCCCGCGCCTGGGTGGCCTCCCTGTCAGGAATCCCATGTCTAACGCAGAGAACGTTCCCCAGTCCGTCGAAGGCACGCTGGTCGTCCCCCAGGGGACGCGCTTCGCCATCGTGGCTGCCCGCTTCAATAGCTTCATCGTCGAACGGCTGGTGGAAGGCGCGCTGGACGCGCTCCGTCGTCACGGTGCGGATCTATCCAAGGTCGTCGTCGTGCGTGTGCCCGGCGCATGGGAAATTCCGTTCGCATGCGCCCGCTTGGCCAAGAGCAAGAAGATCGACGCGGTGATCGCGCTGGGCGCGGTGATTCGCGGCTCGACCCCGCATTTCGAACACGTCTCGAACGAAGTCTCCAAGGGCGTGGCTCAGGTTTCGCTGGATTCCGGGATCCCGGTCAGCTTCGGCGTGCTGACGACGGACACCATCGAGCAGGCCATCGAGCGTGCTGGTACCAAGGCGGGGAACAAGGGCGTGGACGCTGCTTTGGCAGCGGTCGAGCTCGTCACGCTCGGTCAGGCGCTCGGGGCAGCCGGCTTCTGATCAGGAACTAGGATGGGCGCACGTACTCAGGCCCGAGAGGCCGCTCTACAAATGCTGTTCGCCGTCGAAGCGGGCGGCACCGAAGTCGAACGAGCCATCGCCGATTTTTGGGCGGAGCTGCCCGCCGAGGACGCCGAAGGCCGCCCGTATGCGGATTCACTCGTGCGCGGCGTACTGAAGGATCTGGAAAAGACCGACGAGCAGATCAAAAAGGCCAGCCAAAATTGGCGGCTCGAGCGCATGACGCGTGTCGATCGCAACGTGCTGCGCATGGGCGCGTGGGAGCTGCTCGCGCGCGCGGACGTGCCGCGCGCGGTGATCTTGGACGAAGCGGTGGAAGTCGCGAAGCGCTTCGGCACCGAGGACAGCGGTGCGTTCGTGAACGGCGTCCTGGATCGCATTGCGGAAAACCTCGGGCGCGCGGACGCTGCCGGAGGGTCGACTCCTTCGAGCGGCGCGATCTGAGGGCCGGTGGACCTTCGCTTCACGACGCCGGAACTCCGCAAGCTGGACTTGCTCGGGACCGAGGTCATCGTGTCCACGGTGGCGGTCGATGAGCGCCCGCCACACGGGGTGACGGGGCTCTTGGATTTTCGCTTGGCGGGCCGTATTTCGCGCCTGATTCAGAGCGGATTCGCGACCGGCAAGGTCGGTGAAGTAGTGCTCGTTCCGGGCAAACCCAAGCTGCCGTTCGACAAGTTACTGCTGTTCGGGATCGGCAAGCAGAGCGAGTTCAACGACCCCGTGTTCCGCGCTGTACTCGACAAGATGCTGCGCACGCTCGAAGGCCTGCGCGCACGCACCGCCGTGGTGGAGCTGCCGGGGCGTCACTTCGACGCCATCAGCCCGGAGCGGGCTGCGGATATTTTGTTGGAGTCCGCGGGCGGCGCGAAAGAACACGACGTGTGGACGCTCGTCGAGCCCGTCGAAGCGCAGCGCGCCATCACGCAGCACATGATCCAAGAGCGCCGTCGCGTGCGCCAACTCTGATCCAGAGCATTCTACGGGGTCTCAGCAGAATACTGCGCCAGACTTCGCTTGTCACGATCACCTTCCGACCCGACCTCACTTCCCCGCTTTAGCGATGATCACGGCGCCCAGCATCACTTTGCCGTTCTTATACTTGTCGAACTCCAGCACCATGCCCGGGTAAGTGGCGCGCTGGATGGTTCCGTTGTCGTTCGCGGTGGTGATGTTTTGCACGCTTTGCGGCGGGCCCAATACCTTGAGCACGGCGCTCGGCACCATGCCTAGCGCGACGCCTGGCGGGATGCCGCCGTTGAAGAAGCCGTACACCTGCGGCACACCGTGCGCGTCCGGCCCGGCCGGGCGCTCGTGACGCTGTACGGTGATGCGCTCCGTTACGCCGTTCTGCAGTTCGAATTCTACCGCGCGCACGATGTAGCGGCACATGGTCGCGGTCTTCACTTCACAGGGTGCTTCCATCAAACGCTCGATAGTGGGGAGAGTGGCACCGAGGCGGATCGGTCCGACGCCTTTGCCCGCCTCGATCGCGAGCACCGGCCCTTGCGGAAGTTGCACGGTCCCCATGGGCGGCGGGGCTGGAGCAGGCGCTTCCGTCGCGGGCGCTCGCGGTGCAGCGCTCGCGCTTAGCGCGGCCTTCGCGTTGGATGCACCGGCTCGGGCGTCATCGCCCTTGCTCTTGCAGCCGACGAACGAGACGACGATCCCAAAAAACAGCACGAATGACGCAGCACGCAAGCGCATGAAACCTCCGGAGGGGTGAATGTTTAGCACGGCGCATTGATGCCTCGCCAGGCGCTGAATTTGACGGCCGGCCCAGAGCGCGCCAAAACCCAAACCGCTCGATGCCCGCTTTCGCGCCCCGGCGTTTTCTAGTCATCACCGGCAACGGCGGCGTGGGCAAAACGACCGTGACCGCCGCCCTTGCGCGTTCGTTGGCCGCGCGCGGGTTGCGTGTGCTGGTCACGGTCTGTGGGGCAAAAGAGCGGCTTTCGACGCTGCTCGGCGCGCCGCCGCTCGATTCCCAGATCACGATGCTGAGCTCGAATGTCTGGGGCGTGCGCTTGGTGTCGGAGGTCGCGCTGCGCGAGTACGGCACGCTCAAGCTCAAGAACCGCGTGCTGGTCGACGCGATCTTCGAGAGCAAATACGTGACCGGCTTCCTGAGCGGCACCCCGGGCCTCAAAGAGTGGTCGCTGCTCGGCAAAGCTTGGTATCACGCAATCGAAGAAGACGGCGATGGCCGCCCGCGCTTTGACGTCGTGTTGTTCGACGCGCCGGCCACGGGGCACGGCCTGGACATGTTGCGCGTGCCCAAGGTGATCGTGGACATTGCGCCTCCGGGCGTGCTCCGCAGTGACGCGGAGCGCGCGTGGGAAATGTTCCGCGACCCGGCGCGTAGCGGCGTCGTTGTCGTGACGTTGCCAGAGGAAATGCCGACCAACGAGACGCTCGAATTGTGCGCCGCGCTGCACCGCGAACTGACCTTACCAATCGCAGAAATCGTCATCAATTCCTGGCTTCCGCCGCTATTTTCAGCGACTGAAGTGGGCCAAATCGGACGGCTCGCTCCGCTGTCCGCGAGCACCGCCGCGCAGGCCATTTTGGAGAGCGGTATGCGTCGCGCCACCCGTCAGCGCATTCAAGACGAGTGCTTGCCACGTCTCGCTGAACTCGGCGTGCCGCTGCGACAACTCGAGTTGTTGCTCGACGGTGCTGCCACGCCGGACGCCGTCGCGCGCTTGGCGCCGAGCTTTGAGCGCTAGGCTTGCGAGGGTCCTGTTTCTTCTAGTTTCGCGGCGGCGGCGTGGTCCAGTAGCCACAGCCCATTGCGCGCGAGCCCCGACGGCGTGCTGTCGATGTTCAATGGTTCGCGCAAGGCGCGCCGCACCGCATCCGCTTTGCCCGCACCGCTGGCGAGCACGAGGCAAAACTCGGCCGCTTCGATCACGGGTGGCGTGACACTCAGCCGTTGTGGGGGCGGCTTTGGGCCAATCACGGGTAGGACTTTGCGCGTGCGTTCCTTGAGCGCCGGGCTGCCCGGAAACAGCGACGCCGTGTGTCCATCTTCGCCGATGCCCAAAATCATGACTGAGATGCGCTCCGGCAAGAGCGCCTCGTAGGCTCGCGCGACCGCGTCTTGATTTTTTTCTTCGCCGCGGATGCGGTGAATGTTCGCGGGACTGAGCGCAACGCGGCTAAATAAGGCCGCATTCGCCATCAGAAAATTACTGTCCGGATGATCCGGAGGCACGGAGCGCTCGTCGCCGAAGTAAACGCTGACCCGGGGCCAATCTATTCCCGGAATCTTCGCGAGCGCTTCATAAGCGGCGCGTGGCGTAGTGCCACCAGCGAGCGAGAGCGAAACCCGCCCTTCTAGCGCGATTCTACGCAGCAACTCCGCTGCGATGCGCTGGGCCGCAACATTCGCAAGCTGACTCGAATCACAGATCTCTGTCGGCATGAGTCGGACTTTACACTTCCCGCTCGCCGGCCGAGGGTCGAAAGTGGTGCGCCCATCGCCGGCAAGCGCTATGCTGCCAACCCTCCCTACATGGTTGACCCGGCCTTGCTTCGCGATCGCGTGCTCGCCGGTCGCTACCGGTTGGACGAACGGCTGGGTGCCGGCGGAATGGGCTCTATTTGGCGTGCCCAGCATCTGGTATTGGCAGCGCCCGTCGCGGTCAAACTGATCGACCGCGAGGCCGTTCCGGATGAAGAAACGCTCGCGCGCTTCATGCGTGAGGCGCAATCGGCCGCCACGCTGCGCAGCCCGCACGTGGTGCAGATCCTCGACTACGGCGTGGACGACCAATTGCCGTTCATCGTCATGGAGCTGCTGGACGGCGAGAATCTCGCGCAACGCATTCGGCGTTTGGAGCGTCTGCCCTCGGCGGACACGGCGCGCATTGTCACGCACATCGGGCGCGCGGTCGGCCGAGCGCACGAAGCGGGCATCGTGCATCGTGATCTGAAACCAGAGAACGTGTTTCTGATTCGCAACGAAGACGAAGAGATCGCCAAGGTGTTGGATTTCGGAGTCGCCAAAGTGGCGACTGCTGCTCTCGGTGCAGAGGGCACTCGCACGCGCACCGGGTCAATCCTCGGTACGCCGTATTACATGAGCCCCGAGCAAGCTCAGGGCAACAAGACGGTCGATACGCGCTCTGATTTGTGGTCGCTGGGGGTGATTGCGTTCGAGTGCCTAACCGGCAAGCGCCCCTTCTACAGTGACGGCCTCGGGGATTTGGTGCTGCAGATCTGCATCCGCGACATTCCGATCCCGTCCGAGGTGGCGTCAGTGCCAATCGGCTTCGACGCTTGGTTTGCCAAGGCGTGCGCGCGCGAACCGGAAGCGCGCTTTCAATCGGCGCGAGAGCTGACCGACGCGCTGCGGGAAGTCCTCGGTGGTGAAACGCGGGAAGTGCTCGGTGAAACGCGGGAGGTGCAGTGGACCTCACCGGAAGTGCCGAGTTTGGCGAGCGATGAAGCGCCGAACTCACAGGCCCGCACGCGGATGGATGCGCAGAAAGACCCTGGTGCAGCCACGCTTTCAGAGTCCAGTGCGCGCGTGCGTTCGACCAGCGGCAGCATGCCGGACCAGCACGCAGCGACGCTTGCCGCAGCCAGTGAAGGCCCACCTTCGTCGCGTCACGGCAGTAACCCCAGCAATTCGCGGCCGCTCGGCAGCAGCCCGAATTCCTCGCGTTCGGGTAGCAGTCCGAATTCCTCGCGCGGGCCCATTTCCTCGCGCGGCGCGGCGGCCAACAGCATGCGCGCGGACAGTGCCGTGATCGCGGAAATGCTGTTGAACGCGGAGTCCGCGCCGCCACCCAAGCGTTCCGGTGCCGCGCTGGTGTTCTGGGTTGCGGCCACTGCGCTGGCCATCGGGCTCGGTGCGGGGCTCCTGTTCATGAAGCGCAATGATCCGCACTTGCGCCCTCTGCCCAAGGCCGCGCCGCCCGCGCATGAAGTCGCGTCCGCGCACGTGCACACGAAAGCCACCGAGCACAGCGCGAGCGCCCACGAGGAACTCGCGCCCACGGCGACCGCTAGCGCGAAACCTACCGCTAGCGGCCAACCCAAGCTCCAAATCGGTGCTAGCGCAAAAGCAGCTCCTTCCGCGTCGGACACGGCACCGACGACCGCGGTAGACGGCGGTTGGGTCAAACCCGCGTGGGCGATTCCGGATGAAGAACCGCGCCGCGTGCACGACGACGACGCGCGCGACGCCGGTAAATAGGCGCGCTCAACGTCGCGCCGGCAGAATCGCTTCGAGATCCTCGGGCGCGGGCAAGGACGACGCCGCGATGTCGATCTGCGCCTTCTGCAACTTGCCCGATAGGTCCACATTCACGGCTTGCCAACGCGTGTACGCATCCAACACCCAGATGCCGCTCTCGCGCGTGCCGTTGCCCGACCAGCCGTTACCGCCGAACGGCAGATGCGCTTCCGCGCCAGTGGTGGAGTTGTTGATGCTGGTCATGCCCGCGGAGGTCTCTTCTTTGAAGCGCAGCATGGAGCGCGCGTCACGCGTGTAAATCGCGCTGGAAAGGCCGTACGGCGTGCCGTTTGCTGCGGCGAGCGCCTGATCAAAGCCGTCCACCTCGACCAGGTTCACGGTCGGACCGAAGCACTCTTCCTGCGCGATGCGCATGTTCATCGTCACGTTGTCGAAGATGCGCGGCGCTGCGTACAACCCATGCGTCGCATCGCCGCTGAAGTGTTCGGGTTCGTCACCAGGTAGGATTCGCCGCCCGTCGAGCAGGAGCTCAGCGCCCTCGTCGAGGCCTGTCCCGCGCTGGGTCATGAATGATTCCATGAAGCGAAGATTTATCAGCGGGCCGTAGTCCACATCTGGGTTCGATGGGTCACCGATACGCAGGGCGCGTGCACGGCGTAGCAATTTCTCACGCACGGTCGGCAACACGCGGCGATCTACGATGATGTTGCCTGCGCTCGTGCAGCGCTGCCCGGCTGTGCCGAAAGCCGCCCAGAGCGCGCCGTCGACGGCCAAATCCAGATCCGCATCGGCCAGGATCACGAGTGGATTCTTGCCGCCGAGTTCGAGTGAGGGCTGCTGCAAATTGCGGCCGCACACTTCACCGATCTTGCGTCCCACCGCAGTGGAGCCCGTGAACGAGAGTTTGTTCAAGTGGCCCGCGTCCACTTGATCGATCAGAAATTGGCCCGCGGCGTCTTTCCCTGCGCCGTGCAAAATGCTGAGCACACCGGGCGGTAACCCGGCGCGCTGCCAGGCGCGAAAGAACAGCGCCGCGGTGCCTGGCGCGTCGTCCGACGGCTTCCAAACCACGGCGTTGCCGCATAAAATTGCGGGAATGATTTTCCAGGACGGCACGGCCAACGGGAAATTGCCGGCCGTGATCACACCCACGACGCCCAACGGACGGCGGTACGTAAACAGCTCCTTGTCCGCGAGCTCGCTAGGCACGGTTTGCCCGTACAAGCGCCGGCCTTCGCTCTGGAAGAACACCGCCGTGTCGATCGCTTCCTGCACACTGCCGCGTGCTTCGCGCAGCGGCTTGCCTACTTCACGCGCAACGAAGCGGGCCAATGCTTCTTTGTCTTGCGTGAGCAGAAACACCAAGCGCCCCAAGACTTCGGCGCGCTGCGGCGCGGGCGTTTGTGCCCACGCTTGCGCGGCTCCGTGCGCGGCCCCGCAGGCGGCTCGCACTTCTTCTGCAGTGGTCTGCGGAGCCACGCTGACCAGGTCCCGATGATCCGCCGGATTTCGCCGTTCGAACTCGGCACCGGCGCTGGCCCGCGGCCTCCCGCCATAAAAATTGCCGAGTAGGAGCGTGTGTGGAAAAGGAGCCGACTGCGCGCGAGTCTGCATTGCTTAGCCTGCGCTCCTCCGGTGGCGAGAGCAAGCCGGAGCAAGCCGCGCGCGAAACGGCCGGGTACCCCAAAACCCCGCCGTGGCGCACGAGATTAGGCTAAAACACGAGCCGCAAGATGACCCTCACCATCGCCCGCGCGCCGCAACTCGTAATCGAAAATGTCAGCCCCCAGCTCGATAACGGGCGCTACCCGATCAAGCGCGTCATCGGCAGCGTGATCGAAGTGAGTGCGGATATTTTCAAGGACGGGCACGACTTGATCGCGGCCCGCATCCTGTATCGCCGTTCCGGCGAAGCGACGTCGCGGGTCGCGCCGTTCAGCTATCGCTTCGATTCGGATCGCTGGCATGGGTCGTTCAAGGCCGATCAGATCGGGCTCTGGCAGTACGACGTGGAGGCTTGGCCAGACCGCTTCGGCACCTGGCGTTCGGATCTGGGTAAGCGTCTGAATGCCGGCCAAGACGTGCGGCCGGAGTTACTGGAAGGCGCGAGCCTGCTCGCTCGCATGGCGGAGAAGTTGTCAGGGCCTGCGCAGCGCCTGGTGAGCGACGCTGCCAAGCGCTTGGCGACCCCCACGCTTGCCCTGGATGAGCGCCTTAAAGTCGCCTTCGCCGAGGACGTGTTCGAGCTGGTGCGCGCGCCTTTGTTCGCGGACGAAGCTTCGCGCTTGGACCGCCCACTGGAGCTGTACGTGGATCGCGCGGAGGCCTGCTTTTCGGCCTGGTACGAGCTGTTTCCGCGCTCACAGGGCACGGACCCGAAGAAGCACGGTACGTTCGCGGACACCACGAAGCGGCTACCGGAGATCGCCGCCTTGGGCTTCGATGTGATTTACCTGCCGCCTATCCACCCCATTGGTGTCACGCATCGCAAGGGGCGCAACAATTCTCCGAACTGCTTGCCGGGTGACGTGGGCAGTCCGTGGGCCATCGGCGGCAAAGAGGGCGGGCACACTGCCGTGCACCCCGAGCTCGGCAGCCTGGCGGACTTCGACGTCTTGGTCGCTTCCGCGCGCGACTTCGGCCTCGAAATCGCGCTCGATTTCGCGCTCCAGTGCTCGCCGGACCATCCCTGGGTGAAAGAGCACCCCGAGTGGTTCTTTATTCGCCCGGACGGCAGCATCCGTTACGCCGAGAACCCGCCCAAGAAGTACGAGGATATTTATCCAATCAACTTCTGGTGCAAGGACCGCCAGGGCCTGTGGAATGCGTGCCGCGATGCGGTGCTGTTTTGGATCGCGCGCGGCGTGAAGATTTTCCGCGTCGACAACCCGCACACCAAGCCGCTGTCGTTCTGGGAGTGGTTGATCCGTGACGTGCAGGCAACGCACCCGGAGGCGATCTTCCTGTCCGAGTCCTTCACGCGCCCGAAGCGCATGAAGAGCCTGGGCAAGCTCGGCTTTACGCAGAGCTACACATATTTCACCTGGAAAAATACGGCCTGGGAAATCCGGGAGTACATGAACGAGCTGACTCGGTCCGAGATGGCCGACTACTACCGGCCCAACTTTTTCGCCAATACGCCCGACATCCTGCACGAGTTCCTGCAAACGGGCGGGCGGCCGGCGTTCCGCCTGAGGCTCCTGCTCGCGGCCACGCTGTCGCCGACGTACGGCATCTACAGCGGCTACGAGCTGTGTGAACATTTGCCCGTCCATCAGGGCAGCGAAGAATACCTGGACTCAGAAAAATACGAGATCCGGGTACGGGATTGGAACGCTCCCGGAAACATCAAGCAGGATATCTCCAGGCTTAATCGTATTCGCCGCGAGCAGCCGGCCCTCCACGAGCTGACGAATTTGAGCTTCCTGAACACGGATTACGACGCGATCCTGGCTTATAAGAAGTCGGCGTACGGCAATGACCTGATCGTTGTCGTGAACCTCGATCCGCACGCGATGCACGAAACGATGGTCGAAGTGCCTATCGAGGAACTCGGTATCGGGCCGAACGAGCCGTACGAGATGGCGGACCTATTGACGGGTGCGCGCTACGCCTGGCGTGGCGCAAAGAACTACGTGCGCCTCGACCCGACGGAGCGCGTCGGTCATGTCTTCAAGATGTCGAGGCAAGCGTGAGCGCTCTCGGCATTCGTCAGGTTCAGGCGTCTTGGGTTTCGAACCGGGAGCGAGACTAGGGCATGCGTACTCGGCCGGGTTCAGCCCATCCGTTGGGCGCGACGTGGGACGGTGAAGGTGTCAACTTCGCGGTCTTTTCCGGGCAAGCGACAGCGGTCGAGCTGTGCTTGTTCGACTCGGAAACGGCTAGCAAAGAATCGATTCGCATCCCGCTGCTGCAGCGCACGAATCGTGTTTGGCACGTGTATTTACCGGATGCGCGGCCCGGTCAGCTCTACGGTTATCGCGTCTCTGGGCCGTACGCGCCTGAGTCCGGGCAGCGCTTCAACCCACACAAGCTCCTGATTGACCCGTACGCCAAAGCCATCGCTGGGAAGATCACGGTTCCGGACGAAGCCTTCGGCTACACGCTTAAGGACCCCAATCTCGACTTGAGCTTCGACGATCGCGATAGCGCGGCGCTCATCCCGAAGAGCATGGTCATCGAGGGCGCATTCTCGTGGGGCGACGACCGCCCGCCGAACGTGCCCTGGAGCCGCACCCTGATTTACGAGTGTCACGTGCGCGGCATGACCAAGCTGCACCCGGAGGTCCCCGGCAACCTGCGCGGCACGTACCTCGGCATGGTGGCAGATCCGATTTTGGATCACCTGCGTTCACTCGGTGTCACCGCCGTGGAACTCTTGCCTATTCAGCAAGCGGTGAGCGAGCGGCGGCTTGAGGAGCTCGGGCTCTCGAACTACTGGGGCTACAACACGATCGGCTTTTTTGCGCCGGATCCAGCGTTCGCCACCGGCCACCTGGGCGAGCAGGTGAACGAGTTCAAGACGATGGTGAAGACCTTTCACCGCGCCGGAATCGAAGTGATTCTGGATGTCGTCTACAATCACACCGGTGAAGGCAATCAACTCGGCCCCACGATTTGCTTTCGCGGCTTCGACAACGCGGCCTACTACCGACTGGTCCCGCACGAAGCGCGTCACCACGTGGACTTCACGGGCTGCGGCAACAGCATCAACGTGTTGCACCCGCGCTCGCTGCAGTTGATCTTGGACAGCCTCCGCTACTGGGTGAGCGAGATGCACGTAGACGGCTTCCGCTTTGACTTGGCGCCGACGCTCGCGCGCGACCCGTACGAGTTCGATGGCTTCTCGCGCTTCCTCGCGCTCGTGCAGCAGGATCCGATCTTGTGTCGCGTGAAGCTGATCGCGGAGCCGTGGGACGTCGGGCCGGGCGGCTATCGCTTGGGTGCGTTTCCGCCCGGGTGGGCTGAGTGGAACGGCCGTTATCGCGATTGCGTGCGGCGTTTTTGGCGTGGTGACGAAGGCCAGGTGCCCGAAATGGCGTCGCGGCTCTCGGGCTCCAGCGACATCTTTCAAGGGAGTGATCGCGGGCCGTACGCGAGCATCAACTTCGTCACCTGCCACGACGGCTACTCGCTACATGACTTGGTCAGCTACGAGCAGAAGCACAACGAGGCGAACGCGGAAGACAATCGCGATGGTGCGAACGACAATTGGAGTCGTAACTGGGGTGCCGAGGGTGAGACCAAGGCGCAACAGGTGCTCCGCCTACGCGATCGCATGAAGAAGAATCTGATCGCGACCCTCGCGTTCTCGCAGGGCGTGCCGATGCTCTCGCAGGGTGACGAGATCGGCCGTACCCAGAACGGCAATAACAACGCTTATTGTCAGGATAACCCGCTCTCTTGGGTCAATTGGGATCTGGACGAGCGCGCGGTCGACTTGTTGAATTTCACGCGCGAAGTGCTGCGTATTACGAAATCGAATCCGGTCTTTCGCCGGCACCGATTTTTCGCCGGTGATCCGGTCAGCGACAAGGGGTTCAAGGACGTCATGTGGCTCCGCTCGGATGGGGCAGAATTGACGATTGACGACTGGGGTAACGGTCGCAATCACCTACTCGGTATGCTCATTCCGGGTGACGCTTCGGACGACGTGGACGAGCGCGGCCGGCCCAATCGTGGCCAAACCTTGTTGCTTTTGCTGAATGCCAGCAATCGCGCGCGGCATTTCACAATGCCCGCCGTTCCAGCGGTGGCGGCTTCCGGCGCTGCCGCCGCGGCGAGCGGGCACTGGCAAGAAGTCATCAACACTGCCCAACAAACTCACCGTGTTCCGAAGGGTGGTGGTATCAATGTTGCGCCGCACTCGTTGGTGCTGCTTTGCTACGTGGTAGCCTGATGAATTTTCCCTCCGTCCCGCCTTCTGCCTCTGATCCATCGGCTTCCGCCCTCACCGGCGACCCGGCCTTGATGAAAGCGCTGCGTGACGACAGGTCGCACAGCCCTCATGCGGTGCTGGGCGCTCATCAGGTGCGCTTCGGGGAGCAGAACGGCGTCGTGGTGCGCTCGTTCCATCCAGATGCGATCGCCTGCACGTTGCTCATCGGCAACGAGACGCGGCCGATGTTGGCTTTGGGTGGCGGCGTATTTGCGGTCTTCCTCCCAGAAGCAAAAGCGCCACTCGCGTACAAATTGCGCTTCGGCTTCGGTAACGGCTCCAGCTGGGAGCGTGACGACCCGTATCGCTTCATGCCGAGCCTGGGTGATCTGGACTTGCACCTCATTGGTGAGGGCACGCACCGCAAGCTGTGGACTGTGCTCGGCTCGCACGTGCGCAATCAAGACGGCGTGCTCGGCACTGCCTTCGCGGTTTGGGCGCCCAACGCTCAGCGCGTGAGCGTGGTCGGTGAATTCAACAACTGGGACGGGCGGCTCTTGCCCATGCGCTCGCTCGGCCCGACCGGAATTTGGGAGCTGTTCGTGCCGGGCATCGGCGTTGGCACGCTGTACAAGTACGAGCTGAAGACCAAAGAGGGCCTGCTTCGAATCAAGACGGATCCGTGGGCCACGGAGATGGAAGCGCCGCCGCTGACCGCCTCGCGCGTTGCTCGCTCGAACTACACTTGGCGCGACGAAACCTGGCTGAAGGCCCGCGCAAAGAGCGACATCGCGCGCGAACCGCTCAACATTTACGAGTGTCACTTGGGCTCCTGGGCGCGCGTTCCCGAAGAGGGCAATCGCTGGCTCACGTATCGTGAGCTGGCGGTGCGGCTGTGCGAGCACGCCAAGCGCCTCGGCTTCACGCACTTGGAGCTGATGCCGGTTGCGGAGCACGCGTTCTATCCGTCCTGGGGTTATCAGGTCACGGGCTACTTCGCGCCCACCTCGCGTTACGGCTCGCCGGATGATTTTCGGTGGTTCGTGGATTACTGCCATCAGCAGGGCATCGGCGTCTTGATTGACTGGGTGCCCGCGCACTTCCCGAAGGATGACTTCTCCCTGCGCCGCTTCGACGGCACCGCGTTGTACGAGCACGAAGACGCGCGCCGCGGGGAGCACCCGGATTGGGGCACGCTGATCTTCAACTTCGGCCGCAGTGAAGTGCGCAACTTCCTCACTGCCAACGCCTTGTACTGGCTGCAGGAGTTCCATGTAGATGGCCTGCGCGTGGATGCCGTGGCCTCCATGCTGTACCTAGATTACAGCCGCAAAGAGGGCGAATGGCTGCCGAACCCGTACGGTGGCCGCGAGAATATCGAAGCCATCGAATTCCTGCGCTCGGTCAACGCTGTCATCCATGAGGAGTGCCCTGGCGCGTTCACCGTGGCGGAAGAATCCACCGCGTGGGGCGGTGTGTCGCGCCCGCCCTCCGAAGGCGGCTTAGGCTTCGACTTCAAATGGAACATGGGCTGGATGCACGACACGCTCGGCTTCTTCACCAAAGAGCCGGTGCATCGCAAATTCCACATGGATCAGCTCACGTTCTCGATGCTGTACGAGTACACCGAGCGCTTCATCAACTCGATCAGCCACGACGAAGTGGTGCACGGCAAAGGCTCACTGATCGAGAAAATGCCAGGTGATTTCTGGCAGAAGCTTGCCAACCTGCGCTTGCTCTTGGCGTATCAGTACACGCGCCCTGGCAAGCAACTCATGTTCATGGGCACGGAGTTCGCGCAGCACCACGAGTGGAACGTGGAAACGAGCTTGGACTGGCACATTGCCGAGCACCCGCAGCGCAAGGCCTTGCAGGATTACATCGCGGAGCTCGGTAAGTTTTATCGTGACGCGCCTGCGCTGTGGCGCGGCGATCCCGGGCCCGAGAGCTTCGAGTGGATCGACTGCAACGACAAGGACAACACGATCCTTAGCTACCTCCGTCGTGACGGAGCCGATCATGTGATCGTGGTGTTGAACTTCACGCCCGTCCCGCGCGACGAGTACCGCATCGGCGTGCCCAGCGCCGGTCGCTACATCGAGCGCCTGTCCAGCGACGACCTGCGCTTCGGCGGCAGTGAGTTCCAAACGTCGTCGGTGGTGGAGGCGGATCCCATCCCGCTCCATGGGCGTCCTTACTCAATTCGGTTGCGCATTCCTCCACTGGGCGCGCTGTTGCTCACACCCGCGCGCTGAATCGGTGGTCCTCGTCGGCGAGCCCCGAGCCCCGAGCCCCAGGACACCGGGGCGCCTCTGTCGCGGACGGCGCTCGGCCTGGGCGCTGGGATCCCCGGCGCCGCCACGTGGCCGTAGAAACCGCTAGCGTAGGAATTTTCACGGCGTAGCGAGCTGTGCCGTGCCCCCGCGCTGGGCGAACCCTAACGAATCCGCGGCGTTCGAACGGAGCGTCCAATCTTCGGCGGTTCCTGCTCAAGGCCGGCGGCGCGCTACCGTTCTTAACCGAAATGGTCCGACCGGTCTTCGAATCCGCAGCCGCTGGCATCATCGATGCCTCGAAGGCCTTCGATAAATCGGCCGCGCAGGTGACCCGCTTAGCGGGCGCGTTCTCTGCCGCCGAGAGCGCCGCCACCGTGACCATTTCTGCCGAAGCGCGCGGAGCACAACCGACCACTGATAGCGAGACCAACGGCGATCTCGAAGGCGCAATCGTCGACACGCGTATCGCCAAATACGCATTCATCGCCAATCTGAAGACGCTCCAGACCGGCGAAGAGATGTCGGACGAGCTCGATAAACTCCGCCGCTAGCGGGACCGTTCGCCAAGCTTTCCGATTCGATTCGGCCAGCGCACCCGGCGTGGCTCGGGCCCGACCGGCTCCGTGATCTCCAAGTCTTTCGGCGCCTCTTCCGCTGTCGATCCAAGCCGCGTAGGCTCTGATCCGCGCATGGCCGAGAGCTTGCTGGAGCAACCGCCGCACGTTCTCCCGTCCCTGCATCCGGAGTTCCGCCCCGCATGGCTCGGTCACCGGGCATTCCGGGCAGAGGCCGCTCGTGTCGGTGGCGTGCGCTTGGTGCTGGCGCTTGAGCGCGATGCTGGGAACGTTTCCATCTTCGAATCGCTGGTGCTGCCGGCGAGGCACCCGCGCGCCGCGGAAAACCTGCGCTACGCCGAGCGCGTGCTGAAATTCCTGCTCTGGCAAAAGGGGGGCTTCAAGGTCAGCGTCGCGGGTCCGGGCGAAATTGCCGAATACCTTGCGCGCGAATACGCCGTGGGTGGTGCGCGCTCCTTCGACGCCGACTTCTTCGCCAAGATCTACGAGCAGCCGCGCTTCATCGTGCAAACGCTGGCGTTCGCTGACTTGCCGCAGGAGCGCGAGCAAGGCTCCGCGGTCGGCGGGCACCTGGACGGTTGCCGCATCGGCTTCGACGCCGGCGGTAGCGATCGCAAAGTGGCGGCGGTCATCGACGGCAAAGAAGTGTTTTCCTGCGAGGTAGTTTGGGAGCCCAAGCTACACAGGGATCCGCAGTATCACATCGACGGCATCGACGACTCGATCCGCCGCGCTGCCGCGTATTTGCCGCGGATCGACGCCATTGGGGTCAGCTCTGCTGGCATCTATGTGAACAACCGCACCAGGGTGGCATCATTATTCCGCAAGGTGCCGGAAGCTGCATTCGAAGCGCGCATCAAGAGCATCTACCAAGACATCGCCAAGAAATGGGGCGACGTGCCGCTGGAGGTCGCCAACGACGGTGACGTCACCGCTCTCGCTGGCGCGCTCGAGCTGAAGGATCACTCCGTGCTCGGCATTGCCATGGGCACGAGCGAAGCCGCCGGCTACGTGAATGCACAGGGCCTGCTCACCGGTTGGTTGAACGAGCTGGCCTTCGCCCCCATCGACTACGGCGCAGCTCCGGCGGTCGATACGGAATGGTCGGGCGATCGCGGCACCGGCGTGGGCTACTTCTCCCAGGACGCCGTGATCCGTTTGGCTGCGCGCGCGGGCTTGGAGTTGCCTGTTGGCTCACCGGGCTCGCAGCTCAAATTCGTCCAGGAGTGCCTGCTGGAAGGCGAGCCCCGTGCGCGACAAATCTTCGAATCGCTCGGGGTTTACCTGGGCTACGGCTTGCTTCAATACACGGATTTTTACGTCGTGAAGCACGTGCTCTTGCTGGGCCGGGTGACTTCCGGCGAGGGCGGCAGCATCTTGCTAAACAAGGCGCGTGAAGTGCTCGCGCTCGAAGCGCCTCACTTCGCTAAGGGTCTTGCCATTCACCTGCCGGACGAGGCCACGCGCCGGGTGGGCCAGTCGATCGCCGCCGCCAGCTTGCCGCGTTTGAAGGCGCGCTGAGGGAATCATGAAGCTGAGTCAAGCTAGCGCTGAAATATTCGTTCCCGATCAGGCCACGCTCGACGCGGCCTTGCCGCGCACCACGCATCTGGGCATCGGCGCGCACCACGACGACTTGGAGCTGATGGCGGCGCACGGCATCTTGGAGTGCTTCGCGCGCAGCGACCGCTGGTTCACCGGCGTGATCGTCAGTGACGGTGCGGGTAGCGCGCGTGATTTCGAATACAAGGCCTACACGGACGAGCAAATGAAGTCTGTGCGCCGTCTGGAGCAGAAGAAGGCCGCGTACGTCGGTGAATACGGCGCGCAATTCTTGCTGGACCACCCGAGCTCCGCCGTCAAAGACGCGAGCCGCCTCGCAGTGCTGGCTGACCTCACCGAGATCCTCCGGGTAACTCGGCCAGAGCTCGTCTACACCCACAATTTGGCGGACAAACACGACACCCACGTGGCCGTCACGCTGCGCGTGATCGCTGCTTGCCGCGCGCTGGAGCCCGCGTTGCGTCCCAAGCAGCTCATCGGTTGCGAGGTTTGGCGTGATTTGGACTGGCTGTGCGACGCGGACAAGCTACACATGCCGGTCGATCGTCACGAGAATCTGCAGAACGCGCTGATGGGCGTGTTTGACTCGCAGATAGCGGGCGGCAAGCGCTATGATCTGGCCACGAGTGGCCGTCGCAAAGCGCACGCGACGTATTTCGAGAGCCACGGCACGGACCAGCACACCGCGCTGATCTGGGGCATGGATCTGACGCCGCTCATGCATGAGGGCGATCCTTCGGCGTATGTCGCAGCCTACATGCGCCGGTTCGAAGACGAAGTGCTGGGCCGCGTGCGTCGGCTAGCGCAGCGCAAGTGAGTTGAAGTGAAGTATTGGGCCGTGGCGCTAGGCAGCTGACGGCCGCTCGGGCGCGTCACTCCGACTCGCGATCGTCCTCCAGTTGATCGAGAATCTCCGCGGCTCGTTCCTCGGCGATCCCGAACCACTCCGCGAGCTGATTGATGAAAGCGTTCTCGTCGTCCGTCACTTCGTCGTCGGCCAAGGCGACGGCGGCGGCCAGCGCGAAGGCACCCTCGGCTTCGTTAGGGTCCTCCGCAATTTCTTCGGCGATTTCGTGGAGTCGCGCGTCGCGTCCGCTTTCTTTCAAGCGCTGCTCGTAGCTCTCGAGCATCACGTTGATTGTGCCAGTGCGGAGCAGGTTGTCCGTCAACCCGCGGATCGCGCCGCGCACTGCGTCGCGTTCTTCGTCCGCGATGGTGCCGTCTGCGGCCATCATCAAGAACATCGTTTCGGCGAGTGGCTCGACCCGATTGATCGCCCCGACCTCCTCCGGAGACAACAAGCCCTCACGAGTCAGCGTCTCGTAAGCAGACGAGGCGACCATGCTTGGCCGACGCCCGCTCTGGAGTAGTGCATCACGCAACCGCGCAATCGTGACGGTCTGGATCTTCATTGACCGAAAAAACTACACCGCCCCGGAGCGGGAATCTAGCGGCTAAGATTTGAACGCACTCTTGATCCGTAGAAGAGGGAGCGCGCGAGCGCGGCCCCGGGTATCCCTCCGAACCAGACCCCAAGATCTCTCCCGATCCCCCACCCGATCAGCCGATCCCTATCCCCGCCCCGGCCCCTTCACCCATCAAGGCGGGATGTGAACGCGGGTGGTTCGCCGGGTCGCATTCTGATTTGTTCTTGCCTAGTGGTGCTGAGCTCCGTTGTGGCCGATCCGCCTGCGCTGCGAGATCGCGTGAGCCTGTTTGGTCAACTTTCGTTGGCTTGGCCTCTCATTGGCAGATCGTGATCTGGACTGCCGAGACTTTTCGATTGTTTTGGTTCCGGGCATACGGTTGCGAGGTCGGTTCCCGGCGTGCCGCTGGGCATGCGGCTCGACACACCCTCACACAATCCCAGATTTGAAGCGCGTCTCCGGATCGGCAGACGCCAACACGAACGTCGCGTCGTCGCGCAGGAAGCGCGCGGCCGGGAGAACGGCTTGGAAGGTGTCGTAACGCTCATCCGAGGTTGCGGTGGTGAGAGCGAGACCGCGCTCGCTCAAGCGCAGCTTCGAGCACAGCGCCTGGACGTTCTCCGTGTCCAGCGAGCCGTTCAGTACTCCGTCCGAAACGGCGAGCCAGGTGCTGCCCCAGGCGAGGGGGACGAGTTCGTACGGGTGCACCTCGCCGACGCGCTTGCCGACCGCGCTTGACAGCGCCGGATGTAGGGTGACGTGTTCGCCGGGTCCAGCATTCGCGATGGCCGGCATGCCCGCGTTCAGGACTTCGACCTTCGCGTCCCGTTGCGAGAGCCTGAGCACGATCAGCCCCGCCTCCACGCCTGGGCGCGCGGCGAGCTGCATTTCCAGCCCGCTGACCACGCTGTGTAGCGGCGCATGCTCGCGCAGGGACTCCTCTGCCTCGCGCATCAGCGAGTTCAGGAAGCCGTCCGAGGCCTCTAAGGGCGTCTGAATATCCATCAGCAGGACGACGAGATCGCCCTCCCGATCGACGAAGACGTCGAAGGAATCGCTCTGGCGCGGTCCTTCGATGGTGTCCCCGCTTGCGCGGAGCATGCCGTGAACGACTGGGAAACGACGAAGACTCGGGTTTTTATGTGCGGCTGCCACTCTGCGGTTCACTAATGCGAGCGCCGCGCCAGCCACTTGTCGTGGCTGTGTGAGCCTGCTGCGCTTTGGTTGTCAGCACTTAAGTCGAGCAACAATCGCCACTTAGGGGCTAGCTACAAGGTGCGACAAATGCCGCCCCGATTCGTCTTTATGTCTCAATCTGACTTGCTGAGAACAGCGCGTCTAAAGGTGGGACCAGATCGTGCGTTTCATCTAACGAACGATGATCGAAGAGGAAGCCGGCGCAGTGTCTGTTCAGGGGACCTCCGACCTAGTCGCTGTTGTCGACGACGACCCCACTGCGCGTCGCTTGATGCGTTTTTGGTTGGAACGTACCGGCTACCGTGTCGCCGAACACGATTCCGCGCGCAGCGTGCTTGAAGCGGAAGGCGAGCTACCGACCGTCGCCTGTGTGGACCTCGGCTTGGGTGAAGTCACGGGCATCAAGGTCATCCAGCACCTACGTGCCCGCGACGTGGAGTTGCCGATCATCGTCGTGACCGCTCAGCGTGAAATCGAGACTGCAGTCTCTGCCATGCGCGCCGGCGCCTACGACTACATCACGAAACCCCTCGATCGCGATCGCTTGCTGCTCGCAGTGCACCGCGCGCGTGAGCGGCGTGAGCTCGTGATCAACGTGCGCCGGCTAGAAAGCGCGCTCACCGAGCGCTCGGTGCTGGGCGCGATTATCGGAAAAAGCCCGCCCATGCGCGAGCTGGCCCATCAGGTCCAGCGCGTTTTGGAGAGTGAAGTCGCGGTCTGCGTATCCGGCGAAAGCGGAACTGGTAAAGAGCTCGTTGCGCGTGCCATTCACAGCGGCGGGCAACGCCGTCGCGGCCCGTTCGTCGCAATCAACTGCGCGGGCATTCCGGAATCCTTGCAGGAGTCCGAGCTGTTCGGGCACGAGCGTGGCGCGTTCAGTGGCGCGACTCAGATGCGCCGCGGTTGCTTCGAGCAAGCCAACGGCGGCACGTTACTCCTGGACGAACTTGGTGAGATGAGCTTGCAGACGCAAGCCAGCTTGCTGCGCACACTCCAAGAAAAGACGATTCGCCGCGTAGGCGGTTCGGCGGAAATTCCGATCGACGTGCGCATGGTGTGCGCCACGCATCGCGACTTGCGCGCGGAGGTGGAGGCTGGGCGCTTCCGCGAAGATTTATACTTTCGCCTCGTGGTGTACCCGATTCATTTGCCCGCCCTGCGTGAGCGCGTTGAAGATATTCCGCTGCTCGTTGGCCACTTCCTGCGCTCGCTGACCTCTGACGTCGGCCGCCAAGTGAACCGTATTTCTCCAGAGGTGCTGGAAGCCATGTCTCGCCACCGCTGGCCGGGCAACGTGCGCGAATTGCAGAACGTGGTGCATCGCAGCCTGCTCGCCTGCCGCGGTGACGAGATCACGCTTGCTGATTTGCCGCCCGATATTCGCGAACTCGGTTTGCCCTCGCTCGGCTTGTCGATCGTGCCGAATAATGGCTCGAATGGCCATGGCCACGTCGAAAGCGAAATTCTGCCGCTACGCGAACTGGAACGCCGCGCGATTCAGCGCGCGCTGCGCGCCACCCAAGGTAGCGTGGGCAAAGCCGCCAAGCTGCTCGGCATCGGTCGCGCCACGCTGTATCGCCGCATCGCGACGCTCGACCTGTCGAGGGATGTCGCATGAGCGCTGGCTCTAGCGAGCCACCCCTGTCACTGCCGCCGGAGATGCTAGACGAACTGGCGTTGGCCGGCGTCGATCCGAATCACGTACCGGATCTGGAGCAATGGCAGACACTGCTCTTGCGCTTCGCGCATCGCTTCCGCGACGAGCCCTCGAATCCGCTGCAATTTGCGTCTTCTATGCTCGGCCACGAGCTGCGCACGCCGATGACGGTCGTGATCGGCGCGAGCGAATTGCTGCTTGAGAGCTCGCTCGATCCGGAGCAACGCGAGGCGGCTCAGAATGTGCACCGCTCTGGTCAGGAGCTGCTCGGCGTCATCGATCAGATCCTGAGTGACGTCACCGAGCAGGCGAAGTCGTCGCCGCCGCGCGCGATGCCGCCGACCGGCTTTCGCCTCCGCGCGGAAGACGCCGTGCCGCGCGTGCTGCTCGCCGAGGACAACGAGTTCAACCGTGCACTGATCGAGCGCGTGCTCAAGACGCTGAATTGCGAAGTCGACTTGGCGCCGACGGGCCGCGAAGCCGTGCGCAAGTTTCACCAGGGCAAGTACGACCTGGTGCTGATGGACTGCCACATGCCTGACTTGGACGGGCTCGAGGCCACGCGCCAAATTCGTGCGGTGGAGACCCCGGGTGAGCACGTGCCTATCCTCGCGGTGACTGCGGGCACCGTGCCCGGTGCGCGCCAAGCCTGCCTGCAGGCGGGCATGGATGACTTCATCGCCAAACCGTTTTCGCTGTCCACTTTGCGTCGCAAAGCCTCGCATTGGCTGGCTATGGCGGTTCGCGATCCCGCCCCCGACGCGACGAGACATTCGTCGCTCAAGCCGACCACGCCGCGCCCTGCGTTGGTCGAGACGCGCTCGAGTGCACCGCCTTCGTCGGTGGATCTCTCGCGCCTGCAAGAGCTCGCGGACGAGGCGGGGTCGCCGCGCATCGTGGAAGAGCTGTCCTTGATCTTCGTGGAAGACATGGAGCGCCGTTTGGAGTCACTCCGTGAAGCAGCGGACGAGCGGGTCGAGCGCAAGCTGCTCAACGTGATCCATTCCGTGAAGGGCGCCTGCTCGAACTTCGGCGCGTTACGCATGGCGGAACTGGCCGAGACAATCGAGGGCCGGGCCAAGCGCGGCGACATGCTCGGCCTCGACGCAGATGTGAACGAGCTGTGCAACGAGTTCCAGGTCGTGCGGCGCGTGCTGGACCTAGAAGTGTTCGGCATCCGTGCGGTGAAGCCCGCCACCGGCTGATCTGAGTGCGCGTTCCTGAGCGAATTTTCAGACGTCGCGGAGTGCGCCCAGCGCGCCCACCGGGTCGCTCGGTTTGGGGAGCGCGAGCGCGGCGAGCGCATCTTCGACGTAGCTCGGGGTGCGCATGCCGAGCAGCACGCTGGTCAACCCGGGCAATGCGCGGAGCGTGACCAGGGCCTGGCGCGACAACGGCTCATCGCGCAGTGCGGGCTCGAGCTGCGCTGCGAGCGCACTTTGAATCGAGTGCAAGCGGGCGCTGCTGCGCTCGGCGGCACGGCCGCGCATGGCCAAGAACAGGCCCTCCAAGTCGCGCAGGTAGCGACCGCGAAAGTCACGATAGACTTCGGCAAGTTCGCCGCTCAGCGCGCCATCCAACGCGCGCAGCACTTTGCCCAGCTCGGGCGCGATCACGTGTGTCTCGATCTCCTCCCATTGCACTAAGCTTGCGACGCGCGGTTCGATCTCGATGATGCGATCGCCCCAAGCAAACAGATCATCGGCTTCCACGCCGGGGCCGAGTTGGAGCGCAGGCGCGATGGTGGTGCGAAACTCGCGTTCCAGCGCCAGCAAGTTCGTGCGACTCAGCTCGAATTTCGGCGAATTTGCCGGGCGTACCGGATCCGCCAAGCGCAGGATACTGCCGCCTTGAATGGCGTTCAGCGGTCGGTTGGCAAGCACTGCAATGCCTTGCCTGGCCGCCTGGGACAGGACGCCTTCTGCGTCTCCGTTCCCAAACAGCGCGCCGCTTTCCAATAGGTTGAGCGGCACCTGCAACGCGCAGAAGTGGTGACCGTTCGGCGCTGCCGCCTGGGCCGCCGCGAGCATGCGCGAGAAGTCAGTGCCATCCCGCGCTTCGGGCGGGCTGACCGCGGTATTGCTCGACACGCCGTAGAAGGCGATGCGACCCTTGGCGACTTCACCCTCCAGGTAGCCGAACGCTTGCTCGAGTCGACGGTAGAATTCGTCGCGCGCGGCAGCGAGCGTCGCTTGGCCGCGTTTGGCCGCGTCAGCCAAGAAGTACTCGGGGTTGTGCAACAGAAGCACGTCCAAGGTCTCGAGCCCGAGCCTGTCGAGCGAGCGCGTGAGTTGCTCCGCGAGCCACTCGGGGTGAATGCAGTGCCAGAGGCCCTCGCTATATTCGACCATCTCCGTGAAAGGCAGGCCGTTGGCCTTGCGGGCCGCGGCTAATTCGTAGTTTTTGCCCTGCACGTAGCCTGCCTTGGAGAGCACGACGACGTCACTGCGCGTGAGCTCGCGCTTGTCGCTCAATTGTGCGAGGACCTCGCCGATCAGCCGCTCGCTGCGGCCGTCACTGTAGTTGGCCGCGGTGTCGATCAGGTTCACTCCCGAGCGCAGTGCGAGCACCAGCGCGGCGCGGTGCTCAGGGTGTACGTCGTCCACGCGGTAGCTGCCGAAGCCGATGCCACTGACGAACAGCCCCGTTTGCCCGAACTCGGCACGCGCTTCGCTGCCCAAGCGCTCGGTGCGCTGTGCGGTTGCGGATTTCGTTGCGCGCCCGGGTAGCGCGTGCTGCGCGATGCTGTGCGCGGAGTTTGTTGGCACGCTCTCGGCAAGCGCGCGCTCGACGTCTGCGGCGGCCGTGACCGGCGCCGCGCAGGTGAAGTTTTCACACACGTACAGGGCAGCTTTGCCGTTCACCAAGGTCTTGCCTTGGCTCAGGGAAAGCTCGGGCGTGCCCGCATTCGCTTGCGCTGGATCCACATGCGCGAAGATGGCATTCGGCAAGTAGTGCTCGCCCAACGCCTTGCGCAGGGTCTCGTAGCCGGGCTCACCCTTCGTACCGACCAACACCAATTCTAGCGGGGATTGCAGCAGAAAATCCACGACCCCGAGCGACGTGGCAAACGAGCGCGGTGAACGTTCGACCAGTTTGCCGTACGCCCGCAGCGCGCGCGCTGAGCGCTCGCGATAGTCCGTGCGATCGAGGTGGCTCGCGAGCTTGGCCAGCGCTCGCGCCGCTACGGCGTTGGCACTCGGGATTGCGTTGTCGAAACCCTCGCGCGGCCGCGCGATCAGCTGCTCGCTGTCTTTGGCCGTATTGAAGAATGCGCCGCTGACATCGTCGTCGAAATCCGATAGCAAGCGCGCGATCAGCCGCTGTGCTTCCAATAAGTAATGCGCCGAGCCGCCTGCTTCGTACACTGCGATCAAGCCGTCCGCGAGGAACGCGTAGTCCTCCAGGAAGCCGGGAATGTGCGCTCGCGCGCCACGCGCCGTGTGGAACAAGCCGCCATCCGGACGGCGCATGCGCGTGAGCAAGGAGTCCGCGGCGCGCTGCGCTGAGTCCAAGTAGTGACGATGCCCGAGCACGCGGTAGCCAGCGGCCATCGCTGACAACATGAGGCCGTTCCACGAGGTCAGGATCTTGTCGTCCAAGAGCGGCGCTACGCGCAGTTTACGCGCCTGATATAGCTGTTTTTTCGAGCGTTCCAGCTCGGCGCGCAGCACCGGCGCGGGCATGCCCAGCTCTTCCGCCACGCGCTCCAAAGCGCGCGGCGTATTGAGCACGTTCTGCCCTGCCCAATTGCCTTTGCTGGTTGCGTCGTAATACGCCGCGAAATGCTCGGCCGGCTCCGAGCCCAAGATCTCGATTAGCTCATCGAGCGCCCAAACGAAGAATTTACCTTCGACGCCTTCGCTGTCAGCATCCGTCGCGGAAAAATAGGCGCCGTTCGGCTCCTGCATCTCGCGGATCACGTAGTCCAACGTCTCACGCGCGACGCGCGCATAGTCCGCATCGTGCGTGGCCTGGTACGCATCCAGGTACACGCTCGCGAGCTGCGCGTTGTCATACAGCATCTTCTCGAAGTGCGGCACGAGCCAGCGCTCGTCCGTCGAGTAGCGCGCGAAGCCGCCGCCGACGTGGTCGTACATGCCGCCGTTCTTCATGCCGTCGAGCGTGCTCGTGATCATCTCGAGTAGCTCTTCACTTGGCGAGTGTTGCTGGGCGCGCAGTAGCAGCGCGAGCGCGGAACAAGGCGGGAATTTGGGGGCTTTCCCGAACCCGCCGTAGCGTTGGTCGAAGCTCCCGCGCAGCTGATTGGCGGCGCGCATCAACGAGTCACGACCGATGGGCAGCGGGGCCGCCACGCGGGCTTGGTCCTTGATGTGCGTGGCGAGCTCAGCCGCCTGCTCGAGTAGCGTGCTGCGCTCGCTTTGCCACAGCTCCTTGATGTTGTTCAGGAGCGTTGGAAATCCGGGGCGGCCGTATTTGTCGACCGGAGGGAAGTACGTGCCGGCAAAGAACGGTTGCTGCTCGGGCGTGAGGAACACGGTCATCGGCCAACCACCGCTGCCGGACAACGCGACGGTCGCCGCCATGTAGATTTCGTCCAAGTCGGGGCGCTCTTCGCGGTCGACCTTGATGCACACGAAGCTCTCGTTCATCTGGGCTGCGATGGCTTCGTTCTCGAACGATTCGCGTTCCATGACGTGGCACCAGTGGCACGCGGCGTACCCGATGCTCAGCAGGATCGGCTTATTTTCCACGGTCGCGCGCGAAAGCGCTTCCGGACCCCAGGGGTACCAAGCCACCGGGTTGTGCGCGTGCTGGAGTAAGTAGGGGCTGGTTTCCGAGGCGAGGCGGTTCGTGTGCGTCATCGTTTTCTGGCGGCTTTGCGGCTGGGGTGCCGCAATACCAGAACGTGCTCTCGGCGCGGGCTCGCGCGGAACGCCGCGCGCGTAGGTTCGTGAAAATACGGCCGTTCTTGGGAAGCCAAGCACGCGAGAACCAGGCCGTGCTCGCTGGCCAGCACGCGCGTTGCTTCATCCGCATACAAGGCACGACCGCCGAGCACGGAATCCGCTATCACCAGCGCGATGCTGCCGTCCGGCGCGAGCGCGTCGCGAAACGCATCCAAACAAGCACCGAACTCCAGCTCCCAGCGTTCCACGGCGGGCTGAAAGCCGAGACCCGACAGGCGCCGACGTGCGCCAATCTCCGTGGCCTCGAACGACTTTTCCTCGAGGCCGAGCCAGCGCAGGCGGAGCTCGTGGTGGTCGAAATAGTCGTACACGCCGGGATAGGGCGGCGAGCTGACGATCAAATCCAGCGAGTTGGGTTCGATGTTGGACAAATCCCGCGCGTCGCCGCCGGCGCACTTTACCGGTGGCGCGCCGGCGGGCAGGAGCGCGCTGAACGCGGTCATGCGCTGCGCGAGATCTTTGGCTTTGCTCTCGAAGAAGCGAATCGTGAAGCCGCCCGCCAAGCGCTTGGGTGCGGTACGCGGCGCCGTGTCTGCGGTTTTTTTGCTCACTTTGGTGAGCGCAGCGGACAGCACCAAGAGCAACGCGCGGTTCACGTCCTTGGCTTTGATCTTGGTGATGCCGTCACGCAGCCCGTCGAGTTCGAGCAGCACGTGCGCGTCGTACACTTCGCGATCGGCCGCGCCGTAGCGCCGCGTTGGCCCAAGCTTCGCCAGGCGCCGCGCGTCGGCGTGCGCCGTAACAGCGGCCGCCGCGCTGACCAGCTCGTCCGCGAATTCTGGGGTCGCGCCGCGTGATTTCAGGGTCGCCAGCTCAACCGCGAGCGGGTTGGCATCAATGCCGAAGGCGAAGCGCGCACTTTGGCGTGCTTCCACGAGCACGGTGCCGCTGCCGCAGAATGGATCGAGCACACGCCCGCCTGGTGGTGAGAAGCTCTCCACCAGGCGGCGCGCAGTGGTTGGATGCAAGCGTGCGGGGTAGCTGTGAAAGCCATGCACGTGCGCCATCGTGGCGGTCTCGTCAGGGTCTACGGCGAGCGCGTGCGTGAGCAATTGCCGATCTTGTTCCGAGCCACCCACCACACGCACTTCGCCACCGACGTGACTGAGCGCGCGCCGTTGCTTTTTCTCGGCGGCAGGGGGCTTGGGCGTCGGAGCTACCTTTGGGGGTTCGGACACGCCTTTAGTCCCGACCCCTGATGTCCGCGGCCGCCATCAGGGGCGGCACGTCACTGCGCAGACCGGTGAAGATTACGTTGTCTGTTACGCCTAACCGTTTTGTAGGGTCGTTTGCGGGGCCTGTGGCGCACGCGACGTGCACTTCATGCGTCTCGCGATCCAAGTGCCGGATGAGGAGCGCTTGAATCCCGGTGTCAGGGCCGAGAGGCGGGCGCGTTGCCGTGTGGATGGAAAGGACGCGTCCCTTCGAGGCCGGCGAGCGGTTCGTCATGGCGACCGCGCACTCAGCCCGCGATAGCCGCGGAGGCAGACAGAACCAGCATCATGCGCGGCAGCATACACCAGGCGGCCAAGGTGACTACCTCCGCGTGCGTACAGATTGCAGGAGACAGCGCTGCGTTTCGGGTCGTCCGAGCACTCGCGCTAGTCAGTGGCGTCGGCGGCGCCAGCCGACGAAGGCGAGCAGGCCCAATAACGACGCGAGCGGCGTCGCGCCGCTTGTTTGGCCTTGGCCGATGCGTGCTCCGCCGCAACCCTTTGCGCTCTCGACGGCGGGGTCGGCTTCGCCTTGTGCACTGCTGGTCGTGTACAGGGCGTCCATGGTGGTTTCGTCTGTGCCTTGCAGCACGCGCTTGTTCGTTTCGCAGCGGCCCGTCGTATAGAACATCGTGGCAGTGGTGGCGTCGTAGTCCTCGCCCAAGCCGAAGAAGTGCCCCGCTTCATGCGTCGCTATGCTCTGCAGATCGTACTTCTGCGCGCACATCGTCAAGTCGTCAGGCGTCATTGCGCCCGGGGCGACTTGGTACGGCAACAAACCGTAGGGGTGATTGCTGTTGAAGATCATGTCGGCTTCTACGACCTCGCCAGTGGTCGGGTCGGAGAACGTGACCGTCAGCGCGAGGTCGTTCTCGTGACCCTGTAGCGTGATGGGGCCATACATGACCTCGCTCTTGCCGTTTGCTTCCCTGCCGAATGAGGCGCCCTTCGTCGAGTCGAAAGCCAAGCTCGGCAGCTTGGCGCCGCTACCCAGCCAAGTCCCGAAGCCGAGTTGCACGGCTTCGCGCGCGTGCTCGCCGAGTTGGTCGAGCGAAGCGTCCAGGTACAACTTGCTCGTGGGTGCATGCCAACGGACTGAGGCGCCGTCGCTGCCCTTCTTCAACGTCGGGTTACCGCTGACGATTTGCATTACCGGCGCGGAGCGTGCGCGGAGGTGGGATATGCTGGCCGCTCCGCCCAAACCCAGGACCGCGGACAAGGCGCCCAGGGCCAGCACGTTGAGCGAGAGTCTTCGCTTGGGGCTGAGCTTCGGCTCGAAGCCACTGGGTTCGAGGCTCGGTTTGACGGTGTGCGCCACGGCGCCGCTCATCAGGCTGGTCTGGATGTGCTGTGCTGTCGCGATCGGCTGACGTACAGACGGGACGGGTTCTAGCGGTTCACTCACGCCCGTAATGAACGGCGGCGGGCCGGAATCCATGAGGGGCAATGGCGAAATGCGCCACGAATTGCACCGAAAAGTGGGCGCTCGACGCGCGCCGCTTACATTTACTGCCGCGTTCGCTCGACTACCGACAGCAGTTCCTGCTCGGTGAGGACGCGATCCGCGGCTTTCGCGCGTTCCAGAATGGCGCGCAGCAGCCCATCACTCGCGGGGATCCCCTGATTCTTCAGCCAGTGTTGCACATTGGAAGAGCCCGACATGGGCCCGACGCAGATCGCGGCGCTTTGACCGATGCTCGCCGCGGACAGCAGGCTGTACACGTGGTCCCCGAGCCACTGGCTCTTGGCCTCTGCCTTGAGGATCGCAGAGGCGTGCACACCGGTCGAGGTCCGGAACGCGTTCTTGCCCACGAGCGGCTGGTTGTCTGAGATCTCGATGCCGAGCGCGTGCGCGAAGTGGGTGCAGTAGCGCGTTACTTGTTCGAGTGAGCGCGGAGTGTCGGAGAGCGCAAGGTTGAGCAGGAGCAGCTCCATCGCGGGGTTGCCGACGCGCTCGCCGATGCCGAGTGCGGTGGCGTGCAGGCGATCGGCACCGGCGTGCGCGGCGCTCAACGCGTTGGCTACGGACAGCCCGCGGTCATCGTGTCCGTGCCAATCGATACCGACGTGCGCGCCCACGATTTCTCGGGTGAAACGTGTCACTTTGGCGGCGCCTTCCGGCGTCGCGAAGCCGACCGTGTCGCACACGCACACGCGTGTCGCGCCGCGCTCCACCGCAAGCGTGAAGAGCGCGCGCAGGGCTTCCGGGCGGGCGCGCGTCGAATCCTCGGCCACGAAGGTGACGGGTAGATCGGCCGCACGGGCGGCGTTGATTGCGTCCTTGGAGCGCTCGAGCAAGAGCGCCATGTCCCAATCTTCGGCGAGCGCGCGGATCGGGCTCGAGCCAACGAACAGCGACGCCTCCACGGCGATGCCGGCCCGCTGCGAAACCTCGACGATGGCCGCGACGTCCTCTTCCAGCGTGCGTCCGGCGCACACCGGGCGAATCGCCAGACCGCGCGTTGCGATTGCGCGACACAGCTCCAGTGCTTCGACGAAGGCGCGCGGAGAAGCGCTGGGCAGTCCGACGTTCACGTACTCGATGCCGAGCTCGTTCATCAGCTCGACGCCGGTCAGCTTGTCGGCGAGCGTCGGGTTCTTCACCGATAGGCTCTGCAGGCCGTCGCGTAGGGTTTCGTCCAGTAGCTTGACGCGCGACGCGGCTTTGCCGTCGGCGTTCCAATCGAAGATCAGCGCACCGTCCGGTGCAGAAGCCTGCTTCACGCCCGTACAATAGCATCGTCCTTGCGAGCTGCTGTGCGCTGCGAACGCGGGAACTGGGCCTCCTGCGAGCGCCCCCCAAAAATCAAGGTATAGTCGGGCGCCCATGCTTTCCGCTGCGACAAGACGCCTCATTCAGACACGCTTGTCTGACGAGATCGGTCGTATCGAGAAGGACGCGCCCAACCGGGTCGCGCTGGTTTATCCGTCGCCGTACCACGTGGGCATGAGCTCGCTCGGCTATCAGCGCATCTACCGCGCGATTCAGGCGATGCCCGGGGCCATGTGCGAGCGCGTGTTTTTGCCGGACGAGGGCGACCGCGCGGGCGCGCAGATCGAGCGCCCGCTCAGCTACGAGAGCCTGCGTGAGCTCGGTGAATTCCCGATCTTGGCCGTAAGCGTTGCGTACGAGCTAGAGCTTTCGGGTTTGGTGCGCATGCTGGACGCCTCTCGAATTCCAGTGCTTCGGGAAGAGCGCGACGAGCAGTCGCCATTCATCCTCGCGGGTGGGCCGTTGACGTTCTCCAACCCGCTGCCCTTGGCGCCCATCGTGGACGCGATCGTCATGGGTGAGGCCGAGAGCATCGTGGAGTTTGCGATCGAGACGATCTACGCGGCGCCAAGTCGCGCCGTCGCGCTTGCGCGGCTGGCCGAGCACCCGAACATTTTCGTGCCGGCGCATCACGGCAGCACGCTCGCGAAAATCGGCGCGTGTAGTGATGCACTGCTGCCGGCGTACAGCGCGATTCGCACGCCGCACACCGAGCTGTCGAACATGTTTTTGATCGAGAGCGAGCGCGGTTGTTCGCGCGGCTGCACGTATTGCGTGATGCGCCGTTCCACCAACGGCGGCATGCGCATCGTGCCCAAAGAGGTGATCTTCGAGAAGATCCCGGCTGACGTGAAGAAGGTCGGCCTGGTCGGCGCGGCCGTCAGTGATCACCCAAAGATCATCGAGATCGTGACTGAATTGGCCGAGCGCGGTATGCAAGTCGGGCTTTCCAGCTTGCGACCGGATCGGCTGAAGGAAGAGTTCGTCGCGGCCCTGCGCAAAGCCGGGCATCGCACGCTGACCACCGCGCTGGATGGCCCGAGTGAGCGCATGCGCGGCTTGATCGATCGCCGCGGGCGCGAGCCGCATTACGTGGCGGCCGCGGAGCGCACGCGCAAATACGGTTTCGATCGGCTCAAGCTGTACTTGATGATCGGCCTGCCCGGCGAGACGGATGAGGACATCGACGAGTGCGTGCAGTTCGTCGGTCAGCTGTCGAAGATTTGCCCGATCGCGCTGGGCGTCGCGCCGTTCTGCGCGAAGCGCAACACGCCGCTCGATCGCATGCCGTACGCGGGCGTTGCGCGCGTGGACGGGAAGTTGGATCGCTTGCGCAAGGGCCTGCGCGGCCGCGCGGACGTGCGCGCTGTCAGCGCGAAATGGGCGTGGGTCGAATACGTGCTGGCGCAGGGCGGTGAAGCGGAAGGCCTTGCGTTGGTCGCCGCCGTGCGCGAAGGCGGCCGCTTTTCCGACTATCGCCGCGCCTTCGGCGTGCTCGGCCATCGCCCCGATGGCAGTGGCTACGAAGGCACCGAGACGCCCATCGCGCCCGAGCGCATGAAGCACAAGAAGAAGCTGCCGCTCGTGATCAGCGGGTCGTAGCGCGCAACTCGGGCGGCACCGCGGCCGACGCCGAGGGGATGCGTGCTATCCTCACTTCAGGGAGTACCAACCGATGCCGCTATCGAGTCCGGAAGTTCTGCCCTCTGTCCGCCCGCTGCGGCGCGTTGAATACGATCAGCTCGTTGGGCTCGGAGCGTTTACCGATGAGCGCATCGAGCTGTTGGACGGAGTGCTCGTCCCCGTGAGCCCGATTGGGGGGCGACACAGCAGGACGGTCGGGCGGCTCGGTGAGTTGCTCGTCGTAGCCATGGTTGGCAAGGCGTGCGTCCTCGTTCAGAGCCCTTTTGCGGCAGGTGACTTGTCCGAGCCCGAACCCGATCTCTCGGTAAGTCCGCTTTCCGGGGATGACGACGTGCATCCTGAGCAGGCTCATCTCATCGTCGAAGTGGCTGAGTCGTCTGTGTCCATCGACCGTGGCCGCAAGGCTCGCTTGTATGCCGAGTGTCGGGTGCCCGAGTACTGGGTGGTGAACCTGGTTGCTCGCCACGTTGAGGTGTACACGGAGCCGGTAGGCGGCGTTTACCAGCGCGTTACGGTGTACGAAAAAGGTTCGCGCATCCGCCTCGAGGAGTTTCCTGAGCTCCACATCGCGGTGGATGATTTTCTGAAGTAACGCTTGGGCCGCTTCATCAGCTAGGGGTGCGCGCCGTGTTGCGCGTTCAGCACTTCGACCTTCGCCACGAAGTGACGGCCTGAGGCGAGGGTGAAGTAGGCGCGGCCTGCTTGCGCGCCGCGCGGTGGATCGAAGCCGCGTTCCACGAGCTGGGCGGGCTCGCCTTCGTTGTCTAGCGCTCGATCGGAGAGCGTGATCGTGATCCGGAATACGCCGTAGCCGGATGCGACGTGATCTTGCAACGCGAACAAGCCCGCGCCGAGCAGGGCGACGACGCGCTCTCGGAAATGGCGGAATTGCTCGGGCGGCTCATTTCCCTGGTGATCCTCCAGGATTTTCGAGTCTTGGATGTGCCCGTCGGCATCTACGTGAAGCCTGATGGTGAATGGTGGCTGGGTGCCAGCAGAGAGCGTTTGCCAGATCGGATCGGCCCCGGTGGCGGGCGGGATGGCGCGCGTGAACGCGCCCGGCAAGCGGCGGACGCCGGGCGGCAAATCCGCCGAGCCGAACGCGCCGCTGGCGGCGGGGGTGTTCGGTTTGCCGGTGCCCTCCAGCGCGCTGGCGGCGGCGGACTCTGGAGTGGGGTTGGTTTCGACGCGGCGCGGTGCGTGGCGCACCGGCTTGGGCGGCGCGGGTGTGGGCAGTGCGGGTTCGGTCCGGGCAGCGGCTCGAGAGGGCTCGGCGGGCTGCGCTGACTCGGGACTCTCGGTGTTCGCGATGCTGGCGACGCCATCGGGCGTCGCGACCGCGTCTACTTCGACCGCGCTACCGGCCCAAGCTTCTGCTCTGGTCGGTGAAACTTGGCGCAGCTGAAGCGGGCGGCGCACAGCGAGCAGCAGCAAGACGACGGCGCAGCCATGCAGCCCGAGCGAGCCGAGCAGCGGCGTGATAGGGCCTGCGGGCAGCGTGCGCATCCGACATCCATTCTGACACCGCCGCGAGTCGGGTGTTCCCGTTATGGGGCACACGCGGGGTGATTGAGGCGGGTCAGCGCGTGCGAAACAGCGCGGAGAGCGGCACTTCCGGCGGCCGCTCGCGATCCGAAGCGCGGCTAGCGCCCACTTCCGGCGTTTCGTCCGCCTCGACCACACCCAAGGCCTGGCGCAGCGCGACGTCATACAGATGCGACGGCCGAATATTGCCCAACGCCGCGAACACGTTGGCCCGCACCTTCGGGTTCTTGGCGTTCAGATCCGTGAGCAGGTTCTTCACCTGTTTGCGCTGCAGATTTTCCTGCGAACCGCACAAGTCACACGGGATGATCGGGAAGGCCTGAGCTTCCGCAAACTCTGCCAACTCCACCTCGCTCACGTACACAAGCGGGCGGATCACGACGTTGCGGCCGTCATCCGAGCGCAGGCGCGCAGGCATTGCTTTGAGCTGGCCGGAATAGAGCAGGTTCAAGAGCAGCGTTTCGATCACGTCGTCGCGGTGGTGGCCGAGCGCGATCTTCGTGCACTTCATCTCGGCGGCCACGTTGTACAGGATGCCGCGGCGCAGGCGGGAGCACAGCGCGCAGAAGGTTTTGCCTTCGGGCACCTTCTCTTTGACGATCGAGTAGGTGTCTTCTTTGACGATGCGGTACTCGTAACCTTCACGCTCGAAGTAGTCCGGCAGTGTGCGGTCGGGGAAGCCCGGGTGGCCTTGGTCGATGTTGACCGCGACGATTGAAAATTGAAACGGCGCGCGGCGCTGGATCTGCCGCAGCAGATACAGCATGGCGTACGAGTCTTTGCCCCCGCTCACCGCGACCATGATGCGGTCGCCCGGCTCGATCAGCCGAAAATCATGGCTGGCGCGGGCAACTTCGGCGAGCAGCCGTTTTTCTAGGCGATCCATGGGCTAAGGGGCAACATGCTCGGGGCGGCGTGATTTGAGCGCGGCGCTACGGCGAGTCAGTCTTTGCCCGAATTTCGGACCGCCGCAAGCCCGATGCGTGCCCTGCGGTGCCCTGCGGTGCTAGGCTCCGCGGGCCGTGCTGTTCGCCAAACTCGCTCAATTTACCTGCATTGCTCTGGCTGCTGCCGGCGTCTATTCGTTCGTTTCCGCCGCGCGTGACGGGGAAACGCGGCGCGCTTGCACGCCGCTGTGCGCGATGCACCCGGACTACGCCGCGCGCAATCGGCTCGCACCCGATTTCGAATTGCCCAAGTTGGGTGGCGGCACCGCGCGCCTGTCGAGCTACCGCGGCAAAGTCGTGATTCTGAATTTCTGGACGAAGACCTGCCGCCCTTGTCTCGAAGAGATGCCCGCGATTGCCAGTTTAGGCAAAGCGATCGCGGCTCACCCGGACATGGCGCTGCTCACTATCTCAACTGATGATGACTTGGCGGACGCGCGCGAGACGTTGAAGTCCGTGCTGGGTGGCGCGGAGCCGCCGTTCGTGGTGATGATCGACCCGGACTCCAAAGTCGTCGCTGAAAAATTCGGCACCAAGTTGTACCCGGAAACGTGGTTCATCGACCGCCAGGGCGTGATCCGCGCGCGCGTGG
>JBDTJC010000423.1:0-13317 GCA_039936055.1 Polyangiaceae bacterium
CGGACACTTCACCTGCTACGAAACCTGCGCCATGCTCGAAGCCGCCCACGCTACCGGTACTCATTCCGTCACCTCCGTAAGAATGCTCACTTTCCTACCCTTTTCTCGCGCGGTAAAGGCGCCCGTCAGAAGCATTGCAGTTTGTGCGGTGATGCTGGGCGTGAGCTGCGTCAGCCGCGGGGCCTCTCGCACTTCTGAAGCCCCGCTCACCGAGCCGCAACGTCCTCCCGACAACTCCGTGACTGACGGCGCAGCGAGCGCGCTCCCCACCGCTCGCAATGACGGCGGCGCCGCAAGCGACACCGCGGCGGACGCAGCGACACCGACACCGGCAGCACCACTCACCCTCGAATTCGAACTCCCGTATCCGGTCGACGCACGCCCGCGCAGCGCGAGTCCGGTGCAAGCGGCGGCGGACGACGACACGCTCGCGCGTTGGAACCTCGGCGGCAGCGCCGACCCCAGCTACCCATCCAGCTCTTCTTCCTATCATCCGGGGACCCGTGTGGTGGTCGACACAGAGCTTTCGAAGATCCGCGCCAGCGCCAAGCGGCGCCCCGTGCCGAAACACGGCCTCACTCCCGAGCGCGTCCAAGCGCAGGCTCGCGCGCACGGCTACTGGCCATTCCGGCTGTGCTTCGAGGCCGGCCAACGGGAAAAGAAGGGCACCGGGGGTGAAACGCGCGTCGCGTTCACCGTCAATCTGCGCGGCAAGGTCGGCCACGCCGCCTTGCTCGATTCGAAGCTCGAAAGCCCGAGCACCGCCGCCTGCTTGGTGCGAGCAACGAGCCGGCTCGAGTTCACGCCACGCCCCCAACGCGCGCTCGGCATGGTGGCCTCAATCCGTATCTGGCCGGGAGACGCGGAGTTGCCGCCGCTACCCGCAGCCGGTGCAGTGGCCGCGAGCAGCGCTGCCAGCAGCGGTGCCTTCGACGCCAACGCGATGCGCGAGCGAGTCGCCAGCAAACGCGACGAACTCAGCGCGTGCTTTGCCGAGGCGCGCCGCAGCGATCCATCCCTCTGGGGTCGCTTGGCTCTGGCCGCGATTCTGGAGGTGGACGGCACCGTGCACCAAATCAACGAAGTCGAGAGCCATTTCCCCAACGCCCGAGCCTCCCATTGCGCTCAGGTCTTGTTGGCTGGGCTCACCTTCCCCAGCGTGAACGGCAAACCATTCACCGTGGTCTTGCCGATGCGGCTCAGCCCCAGCGACCTACAAAAAGCAACGGGCCCGGAGTTGAATCCGAGCCCGCCTGACCTCGACGCGGGCAGTTTACTACCCGCGCGTGCTACCGAGAGCGGCGACTAGGGTGCCGCGGGCGCCCCGCCCGCACCGCTGTCACCCGGAATGGGGAGGCCACCACCCGCGCCGCCCGCGCCGCCTTCGCCACAGCTCAATTCCACGCTTCCAGCGACAGCGGGGTAGCACAGGCCGTCCGCGCCGAGCGCCGTCTTCAGCTGCTGCTCGGCAGAAGTCGTCCCCCAGCCGCGGCATACGTCGCCTTGGATTGCGCAATCCGCGGTACAACCGCAGGTCGGTTCGCAGTAGCCAACGTCGCCAACACTGAAGTCTGACGAGAGCGCGCCTAGACAGAAGCCGCCGGCTTTCATACCGGTGAACTCACAGGCCGACAGACCCGAACACAGGTCAGCGCAGAACCCGGAGACAGCCGCACCGGTGCTGTCCGGCGCGCCGATGCAAATCCCGGCGCAGTTGTTGGTCGTCGCGTTCGAATCACACGCGGTGCCAACAGGATCGCCGGTCGGCTTCGTCTTTGTGCACACGCCATTCCTGGTGTTGCAGTACAGGCCCGCGCCGCATTCGGCGTCAGCTCGACATTGAGGGACGCAAAAGGGCGCCGGAGTCGCGTTCGTCGAGATGTCTCGGCATGCAACGTCAGACCGATTTTGACACTTAGTCGCAGTGCCCGGATCGCCGGTCATGCACGATTCGAAGCAGAAGGCGGTCGTGGTGTCTGCCTCACCCACGGGGATGCACCCCGCACCGGTCTCCAACGCGGTGCAATCATCGTCGCTCGCGCAGGCGAGTGTGCACATGCCGAGCGAGGGACCGCCGCCCAGCAAGTCCGTGCTGCTCGGTAGGAGGCACGTCATCCCGGAATCACAATCGCTGTCGGCGCCGCAAGTTGCCCCGAGAGTCGTCGAAGTGCCGGTGCCTGTACCGCCGCCCGAGCCCGCGCGGCCCATAGCGCCCGCCTTACCGCTCGCGCCGATCAAGCCGCCGCCAGCGGCGCCTCCGCCTCCGCCGGTCGCTTCGTCACTGCCACAGCTGGCGGTTGCGGCGACCGTCCCGACCGAGACCAGCAGCAGAGTAAACCAGGCGCGCGCTTTGATCACCGAAGCCTCCTAGAAGGGTGCCGCTGAGCGGCAAAGGGAGAATCTACTCCACAAGGTTTCACCCGAACACATCAGCAGTGCAAGACTAAAGTCATGGGGTGCGTGCCCGCATCCCAGGCAAATCGAGTCAGATACTGTAGGCCGGGCTACGCTGCCCGCTCGTCACGCGCTGAGGTCTAGTGCGGGCACACCGAGAGAGTGCCTTCACTCGTCGCAATACAGGCCGATCTGAAGCTCATTCGTGGACGACGAGCAACGTCGGTGCGCCCAAGGCGGGTTGCCAACGCACCGCGTGCCAACCGGGCGGCAAGCTCGGCTCGCTGAATTCGAACAGCCATTTGCCGTCGATCGGCGAAACATTGATGCACCCGCCGCTCTGCAAATTCCCCCAGTTATTGTGCCAATACGCCGTGTGAATCGCGTACGGCTTGAGGAAGTTTTGTGTCCAAGGCACCTCCGAGTGCACGTATTCCCCCGGCGCCTGCATCGTGACAGTGGCGAGTTTGCCCGAAATCGGAAACGTGCCGAGCGGCGTCGCGGCTAGCTCCAGTGTGTTTTTCCCTTCTTGCGGGATTCCACCGCGGCCGGGCGAAATCAAGGTCGCATAAACCGCGCGCGTTCCCTCGTACGCCAACAGCCAGCCGCCCAAGACGCTGACCTCCATCCAGGTATGTCGCGCGTTTTTCGGTGCGCGGCCGGTGCGGTCCTCTCGGCCCACGTGCGCGCCCCAGGGTGTCACAGAACGCGGCGTCGGTAACACCGCGTCTTGCTCGCGCACCCATTCGTCACCCTGCAGGGTGACGAAATAACGTTCGCCGCGTTGGATCTGGATCTGCGAACCCAGCGCGACCGCGGCGTGCAGCGTGAACGTGTCGCTACTCTTCGTGAGCTTACCAGCTGCGTCGCGTCGGTATTTGAATTTGCCGGCCTGACGAAAGAATGCGAGCGGTAGCCGCCACTCGTCGCCCAGGGGCACGCCGTGAAAGGAGATCTCTGGATAGAGCGTGACTTGGTCCTTCTTCAACCACAGCAAATCCGCGCTCAGCAGCCACGTCTGTCCGTCAATCGTCTCCGCGTCCGCGTACGCGACGGTAGACAGCGGCAGCACGTGGCGGCGCGGCTCGTGAAAGAACGCCGGCAGCGGCGGCCAGTGCCGAGTCGAGCCCGGCAGGTCCGCGTGCAACTCGGCGCCCAGTGATTCCGCGTATCGGTGCGGCATCGCTCGCTCGAGTCGCGGCGCAAAGCTCGACACGGCTTTGAACTCCGCATCGTCCGCCGCACGCGTCGCCTGCTTGTCGTCCACGCACACGAAGCCATTGGGCTGGATCGCATAAAACGTCGCACAACCCGGGCCTCCTACCGGCTTGTCGGCGCGCAACTCGACCGAGGCCCCAAACCACAAGAAGCCAATCCAGTCCGCATTCACGTCCGCCCGTGGGCGAACGAACACGAAGCGATTCTTGACGTACAGCCGCGGCTTCGGCGGGGCGGTTGGCGTCGCGGACACCACCTGGCGCGGCCGGCGTGCGCTGACCTCGGGCAACGCGGCGGCGGCCGCTACGCGCGTCGAAGCCGACGGCGCAGCCGCGCCCTCAGCGAACGGGGCGTCGCGTCGCTGACACCCGGCCAGCGCAAGCACGGCGAGCCAAGCCGCCCACAGCACGTCTCGCCGCACCGGCCAAGCGTAGCGTTCACCGAGACTCGTGTCGAGCACGCTGGCCTACGACCGCCAGGCACCACGCCGCGCTTCGAAGCGGTCGCGCCGTTCGTCGCGCTGCTGCTGATGACTGGGATGAGGCTCGGCGAAGCGGTCGGCCTTGAGTGGCCGCAGGTGGACCTCGAAGCGCGCGGCGTCGACGGCGAGCCGGTCGGTGAGATCAGTCTTAGTGGCGCCACGACCAAGACGAAGCGCTCGCGCCGCGTTTCTTCCCTGCACGTCCCCACCAACCGGATCACCGGCATCCTGAACGCGATGCGCGCGCTCACGCCCCAGACAGCGCTGCGGCTTGAGCGCTTCTTTGCCGGCACCACCGCGCAGTTCTGGCTCAACCTACAGACGACCTTCGATCTGCGACACGCCGAGATCGCCAGCGCCAAAGCGCTGCGCGAGATCCGACCACAGGAGCCCTCCCTTCGACATGGACATGCGCGACGCTGATCACCGTCTGTCTTAGCAACGCGCGTGCCTCACGAGAAGCGGGAGAGCTGCCGAAGGAGGATCTCCCATTCGGCAGCGGTGGTGACGTCCGCCGAGACAGGGTCGAAAGACGCATTGCCTGCCCCCGCAAATGTCACCAGGCGCTTGCCCAGAACGCCGCCGGCAACAGACGCCAACGCGAATCTCGTTGGTCACGAAAGATCCAGTCGCTCGGCGAAGGCGCCCAGCGGTTGGACGTTGGGCGCAGACGATCGATCAGCGCCTCCGCGGTCGGAACGAATTCAACGACAGGTACATCCATGAGCGTTCAAATCGAATCGAGGTACCCGCTGGGGTACCCGAAACCCGGCCGGCAAACGAGTACCAGCATCGGTACCAGCGGCTCAATTCGCTCACCCGTCGCGAATGACGATCGGGCATGTTTTGAGAGTGGGTCGACAGGGATTCGAACCCTGGACCAATGGATTAAAAAACCTTGCATCAGGGTGAACATCTGTCACCATGTGGCATTGCCGGACTGACATTTTAGCCAATAAAGGCTAGTCAGCCGATGCCACAGAATGCCACCGAAAGACCCCCAAAGCCAAAACGAGGTACCCGCACAGGTACCCGCACGGCGAGGCGCGCTGAAGAAGCGCCGAACGAGGAGCCCGCACTCTGGGGTGGTGCTCATCCCGCCCGACGTCGCAGGCCGTCATCCGCACTGGCGTGCGCGCTACACGGACCCCGACTCCGGGCGCGTCGTGAAAGTGACGATCGATCCGGTCGGGGCTCCAAACACCGAAGCGCGGCGAGACTGGGCGATCCGCAGGTCGAAGTTTTTGGCCAAGCGCAGAATGGAGCTCGAGCACGGTGCTGCCCGCGCGACCGGTACCCCGCTGGGCAAGGCGGTCGAGCGGTACTTCGAGGCGCACACCCAACTCCGGGCGAACACCCTCACGAGCTACAAGACCGCGTCCGACAAGCTTCTGGCCTGGGCTGGGAAGCACAGCGTGACATCTGCCGACGACTTGACCCGAGCGAAGCTGCTCGGTTTCCGTGAGCAGCTGATTAAAGAGCCAAAGCGGGTCGCCGCCACGGCTGGGAAGCGTGGTGCTCGACGGGCGACTGCCGAGAAGCGATCCGCTTACAGCGTGAACCGGGAGCTCCGCGGCGTGCGGGTCGTCCTCGGCTATCTGGCCGAATTGGACCTCCTTTCGAAGATCCACGAAGGCGACCTGCGACGGGCGCTCAAGAAGCTCCCTGTCAGCAGCGAGGAACCAGAATTCCTGAAGCCCGCCGAACTGCGCACCCTGCTCGACGCCGCACTGGCTCACGACTCCGAGATGCTCACCGAGACTCGCGCGGAGCACGCTGGCCTACGGCCGTCGGGAAGCACGCCGCGATTTGGAGCGGTCGCCCCGTTCGTCGCACTGCTGCTGCTCACCGGCATGAGGCTCGGCGAAGCGGTCGGTCTCGAGTGGCAGCAGGTCGACCTCGAAGCGCGCGGGGTCGACGGAAAACCGGTCGGCGAGATCAGTCTCAGTGGCGCCACGACCAAAACCAAGCGCTCGCGCCGCGTTGACTTAGCCGTGAGCCCTGCCCTGCGTCTGCTGCTGCTCGCGCTTGCGCCGAAAGATGAAGCCGACCGAACCGGCTCCGTGTTCCCAATCACGTACGAGGCCGCTGGCGGTATCGCGAAGCGGCTCAAGAAGACTTTCGGAGCGCCCGCGGGGTTCGGATGGCAGGTGCTCCGCTCGACGTGCGGCACGTTTCTGACGAATTCGCCGGGAATTTTTGCAGGCGCGTCTGCCTACCGCAGCGCGCGCCAACTCGGGCACAGCGTAACGGTCGCCGAAAAACACTATCTCGGGCTCATCCGGATCGCTCCGGAAGCGAAGACGTTGGAAGCGGCAATGGGGATCGAAACGCAGATCGCGACCGTCACCGAGGCGGTCCGTAAAACGCAAACTGTTACGCTAGACGTAACACGTAAAGCGCGCTAGGATCGGGCCTCGATGATCCGTTCCTTTGTCGACAAGAAGACCGAAAGCCTTTGGCTCGGAAAGCGGGTCGCGGCGTTCAACGCCTTTCGGCAGCAGGCCGAGCGAAAGCTGGCCATCTTAGACGCCGCCACGTGCCTGGAAGATCTCGGCGGCCTCCCCGGCAATCGACTCGAAGCACTCAAGGCGGACCGCAAAGGTCAGCACTCGATTCGAATCAATGACCAGTGGCGCCTCTGCTTCCGCTGGGAAAGAACCGACGCTTTCGACGCGGAAATCGTGGACTACCACTGAAGGAGCATGATCATGGCAAGGCACAAGATGCGCCCCGTTTCCCCGGGTGAGGTACTGCGCGAGCAGCTCGAAGAGCTCGGAATGTCAGCCAACGCGCTAGCGGCTTCCCTGCACGTCCCCACCAACCGGATCACCGGCATCCTGAACGCAACGCGCGCGCTCACGCCCGAGACAGCGCTGCGGCTAGAGCGCTTCTTCGCCGGCACCACCGCGCAGTTTTGGCTCAACCTACAGACGAGCTTCGATCTGCGTCACGCCGAGCTCACGAGCGCCAAAGTGCTGCGCGAGATCCGACCGTTGAAGGCTAGCTGAGAAAGAAAGCCCTCGCGTCGCCTGCCAGCGACCGAAGGCATGGGCCACTGTAATGACCAAGAAGCAAGATACGACAGACGACGAAGCGCGCAAGACCTGGATGGATCGAAACTCCGAAGTCAAGACGCGGGCCGACAGGAGCAAACTGGATACCGAATGGCTAAAAGCCAAATCGCAGATCGAAGATTGGCTCGCCAAAAATGCAGCTGACATCACGGCGTCAGTTCGAGACAAAGTTGCTGATAAAGCACTCGGCCGATTCCTGCAGGAGGGCAAAGCGTCTCCCGAGACCTACGCAAAGTGGGAGTTGGCAACCGCGACACGGCCAAACAGCCAAGGGGAGCGAAGGCATCTCATCGTGGCGCCCACGCCCACCGGCGATACTCCGGAGCCACCGGCGGAACCTGAACTCAGCGACCGTGACCGCGCTCGGCTGGCAAAGGCCGACACGCTCTTGAACGAGTACGCCGAGCGATTCGGGGTCACGCTTGAAGCCGCGCGGGCATTGGCTGAAGATCGGGAAATCGTTCTTGAGCGCGGCCGGTTCCGGAAGCCCAATCACTTCTACGATGACGAGCAAGAAGATCTGATAAACGCAGCCATCAAGCTTTGCGGAGATGGGTACGAAGCGGCGTGGCAAACCCACTGGAGTGCAGATCAGGACCGGGCGGCGCAGTGGGTGAAGAATCAGCCGCGAGAGAACATCGACATCGAGCTCGAGGCCCGAAAGGCAGTCGAGATCCTCAACGGAGCGCTCGAAAAAGCAAACGTTTTTGTCTCCGCGACGCCCAGGACGTTGGACGGCCAGCCATACACTGGCGGTGTTTGCGTAAAATTCCTTTGCGGCGTGCAGAAGGCGCTGGAGCTCATGCGAGACGACGTCACCCAGGTGCTCAGTGGACCAACCGGCTACCTGAAACCAGGCACAGGTCTGCACTACTTCATCGGTGCCGTACTGACTCACCAAGACTTCGCTCAGGATCTCGGCTGTACCCGCTCCCCCAACCTTGATGAGCTGTTGGATATTTGGCTTCTATCAGGCGCCCGAGTCGACATTCATTCTGATACTTGGGCCGAGAATCCGGAGGGATTCACCCCCAGTTTTTACCGGGCGAAGATGCGAGAAACAGTCGTCAAGGCCTACAAGCAATACACGCCTACCCCGTGGCGCGCGCCCGATCGATCTCCGACTGATTGAAGAAACGCAGCCAGTCCTTGTTCACGATGCTTTCGCAATGGCCATGCTTGCAGACGATGACACCGATCTCGGCGCCCACCTTCGGCGGGTAGACCACGGTCGAGTCTGACCCGTCGGTGTTGGCCGTGTGCTGCAGTCGGTTGGGGCACAGGCAGATCCACCCCCCCCGCGACCCCGGCCGCCCTAGAGCGCCCCGCCCGCGCAAAAGGTGCGCAAGCAACCCGTCGCCGCAGTAGTCCGACGGGACGAAGGTCACACTCGGGGCCCGGAACGCCTTCGAAACACCTTTGGCCTTGTTCACGTCGTCGGGAGCAGCATCGATCTCCAGGAAACCAATCTCGTGCGGATCGCCGAGCATTGGCCAGCTCTCAGGCTTGCCGCCTTCGTCGCGAGTAGCCCTCGGCAACCGGTAGTGCCGCTGCCAATCGGAGCACGCCGGATCTGCGACGATGCCGAAGCGTCGGCCGAGATACGCCACAGCGACCGCATACACGCGGCTCCACTCGCGGGCGTCGTCTTGGGTGCGGAGGATCATCGGCTCCGCTTGGCGGTACACGATGCGCGCACCGCCGCGGGTTTCGTAAAAAAACACGCCGGGATGCACTCGGTTTAGCGCATCGACCTTGCCGCGTGTTTCGCTCCGCCATGCATCGCTTGCCGCGTGATCTGGGCCGTCGATATCAAAAACGACGGAGGTCATCGTCACTTCGATCCCTTGATTGATGCTCTCGATGTTCAGTCGGTGAAGGTGGGTACTGGGAGCTTCGTAGGCGGTGAAGTGGGCATCGGTTTTGTAGCCCAGCTCAAGCGCGCGCCCGAGTGACAGCACGTAACCGCGATCGGTCGTGCGAAGCGGCTTCTCCGGATCCAGAGGCGGCCAGCTCCGTGTGAACTTGTCGCGAAGGACGGTGACGGTGGTCAAAACAGGCGCCGATCTTCTTCGAGCTGCCGGGCGATCTCATCCGAGGCCCTGACGGTGCGATGTTGCGGATGTCGCGAAGGGCTGAGGATGTCTTGTCCGGAGCGCAACACATCGAGCAGCCGCGGCACTTCATCGAGTAGAGCGACCAGGCGGCCACCCAGGGTGCCGTCTGGGTTGATGTGCTGGAATCTGATGAACGGCTTAGGCTCGCGGTGGACCGTGCAGACGAGCTTTCCGCGCGCCCCGCGGTCGATCTCACGGAGCTGAACGTCGCCGCTCATGGCTGCTCCGATTGCTTCGCGGGTTTCACACGCTCCGCTTCGCGCGCAGCCGTCTCGGCCCGATCGAGCAGCATCATGGCCGTACCTAGCTCGTGGTCGACACGCTGGCGGCAACGAGAAAGCTCCAGGCGGAGCGCCACGATCTCGACCGTGGTCACGAGGCCTCCAGCGCGCGCAAATAGCGCTCGATCGAAGCACGCGGGATGAGCAAGCGAGCGCCGCCGGCCTCGGAATGACGGATGGCCTGAAGGCGACCAGCCGCGACCAGCCGGTACAGCGTCCGCTTCGAGATCCGCAGAACATCAGCCGCCTCGGGGGCGGTGACGAAGGGTTTGAGGTGAGCGATGGCATCGTCAACGCATGTTGGTGCGCCACTTGGCGCCAGGAGTGTTGTCATGATGACAGAGCGACGCAAGCGCAGCCACACGACCCGGAACGGAGATCGCCATTCTCATTCCGGGTGCGTGGGCCGCGGCAAATACGTGCACCTAGGGAACTGACAGAACTGACAGAACCGGCTTTTGTCAGTTCTGTCAGTCCTGACCAGGCGCGTTTAGACGCCGCTCGGACACGGAACGAACTCGGTCATTTCCATTCCGGGTCCAAGTGCCGCTGCCGCGTCGCTTACAAGGGACATGGTCGACATCAACAACCGCAGCGGACGCCGCCTCGTGCCGATTCCGACGGCAACCGTCGCGGTCGCGGCCGAGCTCACCGAGCGACTAGGACCGTACCGCGCCGCCCTTGAGCTTCGCCTCGGACGCGCGGCGCTCCTGACCGTGGTCGGCACCGGCAAGGCCAGCGTGGGCACCGCGGCGCTGCTGCGCGAGGCGATGGCGCGCCGGGGAGCGGCCAAGTGATCCGCCTCGCCCGCATGCTGCGCCGTCTCGCGGATTACGTGGACCCGCCCGCCCCGGTGGCAACCGCGCCCGGCGAGCAACGTCGCGTCGCCCAGCGGCTCTGCGACGACATCACCCTCCAGCGCGCGCTGCGTGATTCGCTTCGCCGTTATTCCCCCGCCGAGCAACCCGGCCAAGCCTGAGAAACCCAATGAAATTACCCTGGACGCCAAAACCCCGAAACGCCTCCCTCGAAGAGTTGCGCGAGCAGCTCGCGCACGCGACAGTCACCCACGCCGACGCGCAGCGGGCGACCGCGAGCGCTCAGGCCGCCTTTGACGACGCGGGCGATACGACCGCCGAGAAAGCCTTGACCACAGCGCGCGCGGCCGAGCAAAGCGCCGGTGAGCACCTCGCACGCGCGCAGCGTCTCGCCGCGGCTGCCGAGGGCCAGCGCCAGGCCGATGAGCGCGCCGAGCTGCAGCGCAAGCGCGACGAGCTCGCGGCCAAGGTCTCGCGAGCCGCCGTCACCGCCGCGGGTGCCGACCTCGCTGCCGCCGAGGCCCAGGCGCGGCGCGCGGTGGTCGACATCGTTAGCGAGCGCCTCGCGCTCGCCGACACGTTTCGGGTCACGCAGCGCGAGCTGCACATGGTGTTGGTCCAGCTCGGTGAGCCGGCCGTGACGGCCGACGAAGCCAGCTATGCGGCGAGCCCGATGCCGGTTCGCGATCTGCTGCAACCGCAAATCACGGACCTGCTCCAGTCAGACCGACAGCTCGCTGAGCTGCTGCGAGACCTTCTTCCAGCCAACTACTGAGGACAAAATGAGCGAATTGAGCGAGAAATTACGCGAGAAATGCCGCAGCGAGGGCTACCGCGACGGTGCCATCGCCGAGCGCCTCCAGACGATCAAACTGCTGCAACGCATCGCCGATTCGGACGATGTCGACGGCGCGCTTTCCGAGGAGCTCGACAGGCTCATGACCTTGCAGGCAGCGGAGATGGCGGATGGGGCGCAGGGCAAGGCCGGCAGCCAGGTCAACCAGGCCAAGGAATTCGCAGCGACCATCACGACCGCGCGCGGCACGGGCGGCAAAGACCTCCAGGATTGCGTCGCCGAAATGATGCGCGCGCAACGCGGGTCGGCATCGTGAGCCGGCATCAGACCATCGACCTGCGTTCGGGCGTCCCCAGCATGTTCGGCGACCAGGCGACAGCCGACGACTACGTCGCACGCTGCGAAGTACAGCGAGACGAGATGGCCAGGCGCGGCGTGCGCTTCAGCGTTGGTCCCGCGCCGGTCACCGTGACGACCCCCACCGGACGGCTCATCCCTTCGGGCACGCCCGTGTCGCACGTCGACTTTCTGGGTCACCCGAACCGCGCTGCTTGGGCCATCTTGTCGGACCTCATTACCTCGGGACACATCATCGAGAGTGACGTCCCCGACGCGCCAAACCCCGCCAAATAAGGAGAATAACCAATGAAAATCACAATGCCCATTCATGACGAGAGCAGCGCCCGCACCCATCGCGAGCGCGTCGCTGAAGTACTGCAGCAGCAAGCGCCGCTCTGGGCAGTCGCCCCTGGCCACACGCTGGAAGTGCCACGCGCCACACTCGGGGCCGGTGATGATGTGCTGCTCGCCGATGTAGCCGACGCGGCCAGTGCCCTCACACCTCACCAGCGGATGCAGGGACTGGTAGACCTCGGCATCGTGCTACGCGCTGGGTCAACCGAGCACCGACGCGCTGACGTTACTGCCGCTGACAGCGCCAGCGTGCGCTTCACCGCCACCACGGCGCTCACCACCATCGCCCACCACGACAACCGAACACCATGTGCGCACGGCGTCGCTACACCGGGCATGCGCCTGCTGCCGTCCGACGTGACCGATGGGCTGTCTGGTCTGCACGCGCTCGAGGCTCGTGGTCTCGTCGTTCGCGAGCAGGCGGCAGGCGAATGAACAATCGAGCCCAACCGTGTCCCGTAAGCCCTGGAAAATACGGAGGTACTGTACGGGTACCGGCGGGCCGGTCGGGGGTTAGTATTGCGACGGCCCCCTTCGAGCAAATTCTCGATTCGAAACCTCTGTTGCGTCCCGAATCAGCCCACCGCCGCAACGCCGCAACAGCACGCCCCGACCGCGCAACGACCTCTCACCCCTCTGCCACCCGAGCAATGACCTGATGCCGCCCACGAACCGACCGCCTCCTCGAAACGAGAGCAAAACGAGCGCGCCGATCCGACCGCGATCCGACCGGAAACGCCAGTATCTCGTCGCGCAAGCCGATCTCGCCCGCGTCCGTCGCGTGGCGCGCAGCACGGTCAGCCGCGCTGTCGCCGTTGGCGGCCCGCTGCACGCCGCTCTAGTCGCCGATCGGGTCGATGCCGGGCATCCTGCCGTTGTCGCTTGGGTTGGCCCGGTGACGCTCGCGATGCCGTACGGTCTGCCGCTGCGTGAGGCCCGTGAACTCGGGTTGATTCAGCGCCCGACCGTTCCGGCTTGTGGCGCCTGCGGCCAGCTTTACGCGGGCGGTGTTTACGCGGGGACTCCCGTTGCCGAGTTTGCGGAGCGCGCCGAGACTTCGTTGCGCGTGGTGACTGCTGCGCTCACGTCCGATCTCGCGCCAGCACTGCTCGAGGACGGGCGCATCAACATCGGACACCCCGCGGCGCTCGCCTTCCTGGCCCGCTACCCGCTCGCGCGCAACGTCCATGACGACCCGCTCGACCCGCCTATCGACGGCCATGATTTCACGTGCCCCGCGAGCATCGACGAGAGCCGCCACGACGTCCGGCACCCGATTTATCAGGCTTTCCTGGCTCGCTACTTCGGCCGCGTGCCGACCGAGGCGGACGCCGCGGAGTTCCGCTCCCCATGACCTTTAGCCGACCGTCCTTTTTCCGGGACGCCCGCCAAACTCGCGGCGGGCCGGCGCTGCGATCCTTTTCATTGGGGATCGCAGCGCC
>JBDTJC010000424.1:0-7017 GCA_039936055.1 Polyangiaceae bacterium
ACTTGGGCCGCCTGCTCGGGGATCGGCAGATCGAGGACGTCAGTCATTCTTCGACGAACGCCGGAACGGCGAACCCTCCGTCGGCGGAGCGCGGCGCCTCGCGCAGCGCGAGTTCATTGCTCAGACCGGTCTCCACGACGTCCGCGCGGAACGGCGCACCGACGACGGCAACCTGGGTCGTTTCCTCAACGGAATCAGTATCCAATTCGGAGAGGGAATTCACGTATTCGAGGATATTGCCGAGATCCTTCTGCATGCGATCGATCTCGCTGTCCTCGAGCTCGAGTCGCGCCAGTTTGGCGACGTGTAGAACGGTTTCACGAGTAATGGCCATGATGAGCGGCGCGGAGGCTAGCATCACGGCTGGCGTTCCGCATTCGGCCTCCGCTCGCAAGACGTCCCCAGCCGCGCCCCCGTAAACGTGCCCGTGCGCGTGCCCGTGCCCGAAAAACGGACGCCGCGGCCCCACGCCGCTCCCGTGGCCCCACGCCGCTCCCGTGGATGGAGGCTTCAGGGCGCCGCCCCGCCAAAACAGGCCATTCTGAGGAAGAGGGGGAGTTGACCGCCAAGGCGCCAAGGCCGCCAGCGCACTGAGCGCGCGGTGACGAGTGGGGCCAGCGCGAGGAGGGCGTGGAGATTTTGGGTTTTTGCTATTGGGCGGCCGAGGGAGGGGCAGAAGCTCGAGGGGTCGCGTGGTGTGAGTGCGGGATTGGTCGGGGCGGCCCCGTTTGATGCGCTGGACCGGCCGGGTGACCCGAATCCGGTGTTCACGGTCATTGGGTGATTCGCGGAAGGCGAAGCGCGCGGCGCGCGGGGGCGGGAGAGGGAGTTGACCGCCAAGGCGCCAAGGTCGCCAGCGCACTGAGCGCGCGGTGACGAGTTGGGGCAGCGCGAGGAGGGCGTGGAGATTTGGGGTTTTTGCTATTGGGCGGCCGAGTGAGGAGCAGAAGCTCGAGGGGTCGCGTGGTGTGAGTGCGGGATTGGTCGGGGCGATCCCGTTTGATGCGCTGGACCGGCCGTGTGACCCGAATCCGGTGTTCACTGTCATGGCGATTCGCGGAAGGCGAAGCGCGCGGCGGGCGGGAGGGGGAGTTGACCGCCAAGGCGCCAAGGCCGCCAGCGCACTGAGCGCGCGGTGACGAGTTGGGCCAGCGCGAGGAGGGCGTGGAGATTTTGGGTTTTTGCTATTGGGCGGCCGAGTGAGGGGCAGAAGCTCGAGGGGGTGTGAGTGCGGGATTGGTCGGGGCGATCCCGAACTTGGTGGCGGCTAGGGATTCGTGCGGAAGGGCCGATCGTGTGCGGAGGGGCGTGCGGAAGGGCCGAGCGCGTGCGGCGCGGCGAGACTTGGCTGAGCAGCGCGAGGGGCCGAGCGCGTGCGGAGCGGCCGAGCGCGTGCGGAGCGGCGAGACTTGGGTGAGCAGCGCGAAGGGCTGAGCGCGGGCGGAGGCGTTGAGGTGCTCGGCGAGCGGCGTCGAAGGATGCTTTGCAACGCGACCTCATCTCACTCCACCCTCGCCAGGCGAGCGTAACGCGCGCCGCTGCCGCAGTGGTTGCACCGAGGAGAAGCCGGACTGCGGTCGTTCGCCTTCGGTCTGTGCGTTCGCCTTCGGTCTGTGCGTTGGCCCTCGGACTGTGCGTTGGCCCTCGGGTCTGTGCGTTCGCCTTTGCGTGCGGTGGGTTTGTTGAGGCTGAGGCTGATTTGGGTTGACTGATTTCTGGCGGGTGAAGCAGTGAAGGCACTGGGTGCGGTTGAACTTCGCGCGTGCTGAGGCGGGCGGGGGGCGGCGTGGGCGTTTGCCGTGCGTCGTCGACTCAAAGCGCGTTTGGAGCCTGAAACGGCGGCATTCTGGCATTGGTGAGCTCGAAATATCGCGTGCTACAGCAGATGAATGAGGGAGCGTCATTGTCTGCGTGGGGTGCGTGATGAACAGCTTTTGAGTGCGTTGTCCGGCTTGGTGAAGACGGGGAATGCGCTCAACGCGGATGTGTTGGCGCATCTCGCGGAGCTGGACGAGCGACGGCTGTATCTCGAACTCGGGTTCTCGTCGTTGTTCGCCTATTGCATGGAGTCGCTCGGCATGGACGAGTCGTCTGCGGGCCGTCGCATCACGGCCGCGCGCGTATGTCGCAAATACCCGCAGGTGTTTGCTCGTGTGGCGAGCGGTGCTTTGGGGCTGTCGGTGCTGTGCGCGTTGAATCCTCATTTGAACCAGGAAAACGCGGCAGAACTCTTTGACGCCTCCAGCAACAGGAGTCGGCGGCAGGTCGAGGAGATCTTGGCTGCGCGCTTTCCGAAGCCGGATGTGCGGGACTTGATACGCCGGGTGCCAGACAAACGTGAAATCCGGCCGTCGGCTGCGCCAGTCGCGACTGCGGAGCCTTCGAACGCGCCCGCGCCGTCCGCGCCGTCCGCGCCGTCCGCGTCGCCCGCGCCCGCGTCCGCGCCGTCCGCGTCGTCCGCGCCCGCGCCGCCCGCATCGCCCGCATCGCCCGCATCGCCCGCGTCGCCCGCGTCGCCCGCGTCGCCCGCGTCGCCCGCGTCGTCCGCGTCGCCGGCGTCCTCGCCGTCCTCGCGTGGCGCAACAAACGCCCCATCGCGACGAATTGAGCCGCTCTCAGTGGACCGCTACGGCTTTCATTTCACGGGCGATGCAGACCTCAAAGCGAAGGTTGAGCGCGCGCGAGCGCTGCTGAGTCATGAGCTGCCGAGTGGCGAGCTGGCAGCGCTGTTCGGGCGCGCGCTCGATGCGCTGATCAGCGATCGCGAGAAGCGACGCTTCGCTGTCGGGCGCAAGCCGCGCCGGGCACAGGCTGCGAGCGACTCGTCGTCAGCAGCGCCGGATTCACGCTCGCCTGGCGAGTCCCGCGCGGAACCGACTGAAGCCACGCCCTCGGTGGATGCGCAGCGATTTGCTCGGAGCTCGGCGAAGCGATCCCGGCACATTCCGGCGCTGATTGCGCGGCAGGTGTACGCGCGGGATCAGGGGCGCTGTTCGTTCGTCGCGAAAGATGGGCGGCGCTGCAATTGTCGCGTGTTCTTGGAAATCGACCATGCGACGCCGTATGCGGTCGGCGGCGAGGCGTGTCTGGTGAATCTACGCTTGCGCTGTCGTGCGCATAACCAATGGCAGGCGTTTCGGTTCTTTGGACGGAAACACGTCGAGGCTGCGATTGCGCGCGCGCGGAGGATGCCGGAGCGCGACGGGAGCGACCCGGGTCCAGGGTGATCACGCGGAGTCGCTCCGGGTGTGTAGGAGCTTGAGTTCGTGACGCCCGAAGGGGTGACGCCAAAGCCAAGGCTCGGGGGGTGTCGCTGCTGTTTGGGAGATCGGGGACGACACCGTCGGCGGTGCGGGGTGGCGAGTCGTCGGAGATTGGGAGATTGGGAGATTGGGAGAGGAGCGGGGGGATCGGGCACGGGCACGGGCACGGGCACGGGCACGGGCACGGGCACGGGCACGGGCACGTTTGCGGGGGGACGAGGGGACGGGACGTCGTGCTTGGGTTGCGGTTATCGTCTATCTTCTGGGGATGTTGGCGGAGACGGTGAACACGGCCGTGCGCGGATTTTCGTCGCGGTTGGCGCCGGGCGGGGGGTATCCGCCGCCGGGGGGCTATCGGCCACGAGGGCCCGGGGGTTACGGGCCGCCGCCGGGTCCGGGCGGCTACGGTCCTGCAGGTGGCGGCGGCGGTGGCGGCGGCGGTGGCGGTGGCGGCGGTGGCGGCGGCGGCGGTGGTGGCGGATGGGGCCCGCCGGGCGGGGGCGGCTACGGCCCGCCGGGCGGGGGCGGCTACGGCCCGCCGGGTCCTCCGTATCCGCCTGGCAAGCCCATCACCGGGTCGCCCGAGACACTGGCGATGCATGCGATGACGATCGATCCCCGGACCGGCTTGCCGCGGGGGGAGAAGCCGCCGGCAAGCGTTGCCGCGGTGGTCGCGCTGGTGTGCGGGATCTTGATCTGCCTCGGTCCGTTTACCGCCATTCCAGCGATCGTGGCCGGCGTGCTGGCACGCAAGGCCGCGCGCGAACACCCGCAAACCGTTGGTGGCGATCGAATGGCTACCGCCGGGATCCTCCTCGGCGCGTTGAACTTCCTGTCGTGGTTCGTACTCGGCGCAATCTGGATCGTTCAGTCCCTGAGCTCGTGAGCGTGCAGCTGACTTGGAACCAAGTCGTAGTCATCCGTTCAGGCCTAGTTCTAGCGGGATCGAACGGTCGGCAGCGCGCAACTCGCCCCCTGCTCGCGCCGACTCCCTGCTGGTGCCCAATGCTCCGACGCCCTCGCTCCGCTCAATGCCCTCGCTCCGCTCGACGCCCCTGCTCTCGCTCCGCTCGACGCCCCTGCTTTCGCTCCGCTCGACGCCCCTGCTCTCGCCCCGCTCGACGCTTGAAGCCTCGCCCGATATGCTGCACAGGGCAGGGGCTCCGCCGGGTGAGCGGGGCCGAGGCAGCAACGTGACCGAGTTTCGCGAATTCCAGGACGGCGAATTGATCGCTGGCACTCGTTACCGGGTGCTGCGCTTGATCGGCGTCGGCGGCATGGGCTCGGTATACGAGGTCGAGCACGTTGAGTTGGGCAAGCGCTTCGTGCTCAAAGCTTTGCTGCGCGAGCTCGCGCGGCGTGAAGACCTCGCTCAGCGCCTGCGCAACGAGTGGCGCGCCCTGGCCCGCCTGCAGCACGCCAATATCGTCAACGTGACGGACGCAGGAACGTCCGGCGGCGGCGTGCCCTTTTACGTGATGGAACGCCTGGACGGCGCCACGCTTGCCGGTCATTTGAAGCAAAGGCGCCGCCTGCACGTGCTCGAAGCCGTGCACGTCGTGATCTCAGTGCTGGACGCGCTGAGCGCCGCCCACGACATCGGGATTATCCATCGCGACGTCAAACCGGCCAATATTTACCTGGTCAGCGGCGGCGGCGTAAAACTGCTGGATTTCGGCATCGCGAAGATCGCGGATGCCACCAGCGTCGTCACCGCGCGCGGCCTGGCGGTGGGCACCCCACGCTACATGTCACCCGAGCAGGCGCGCGGCGAGCGTGTGGATGGGCGCTCGGACGTGTACGCCTGCGGGCTGATCCTGTTCGAGATGATCGCCGGCGTCGGCCCGTTCGACGACGCGCGTGACGCGAACGAGCTGCTGCTCGCGCACTTGGCGCGCGAAGCGCCCGCCTTGTCGTCGTTGGTGATGGGTGTAGCGCCCGAGTTGGAGCAGATCTTGGCCTGCATGTTGGCCAAGGATTGCCGCGCGCGCCCCGTGCACGCGCGCTTCGTTGCGCAGCAGCTGCGCGATTTTTGCGCGCGCTACCCAGCAACGCCGGCCACTGATGCACCGACGGTACAAGCGCATTACGCCGCGCCCACCGTTGCGCTCGGTCGCGCAAATTTAAGCAAAAAACACGATCAAACGACGCGCCCTGAAGGGGTGTTGGCGGGCGAGCGTGAAGCGCGGACTAGCGTTTCCGACGCCGCCCTCACGCGGCCGCTTTCAATTGCGCCGCGCACCACTCAAGTCACGCTCACCGTCAATACGAGCGAGCCGTTCACGGTCGCGCACGCTCCGAACACCACGTTCGTCTCGCCGCCTTCGTTCGACGGCAGCACGACATCGCAAATGTCCGCGTTGCAGCCGGCTGTCTCTTCGCGGTCGCTGCCCACGCCGACTCCGCAGACCACGCAGCGCATGACCCCGGTCGAACGCAGCGAACGCAGCGACCGCACGGAGATGTTGGGTGAGGTCACGCCCGGCATCCCGCGGGACGCCGTGGACACCCGCACGCGCGTGCCCATTGCCGAGACCGCGCGACCGCCGAGCCTCACACCGCCACCCGTCGTAGACACCGGCCGCGCGGACGCCACACCGTCGCCCGGCGTCGCCCGCCCAGGGCGCTGGCTAGCCCTCGCAGCAGCCGCCTGCACAGCCCTGGCCCTCTCGGCCTTAGCCCTGCGCCAGCACCCCGGCCCCAGTCCTGCCGCTGCCGCAGCGGCCCCCAACGTGCCCATGCCCGCTCCCGCTCCCGCTCCCGCCCCCGCCCCCGCGCCCCTCTCCCCCCCCGCTTCACCCCCAACCGCGGCGCCCCCCGACTCCACCGTCGCAAATTCTCCAGCAATTCCGGACGCTAAGCGCCTAACCGCCCGTGTCACCGCACAGCGAGCCCTGAATCCCTCCGCGCCCCTGGGCGTCTTCCTGAAGCCGATCCCCCTTCGCACCAGCATCGTACCCGCGGCACCCCGCCACGTGGATCCGGCCATGCCGGCGTCTGGCTTGTGAAGCCCCGTAAATTGACGGGGTTTATGGGCCTTGCGCAGCGGCCCCTGGTGCCGTAAGTTCCGCGCCCCTCGCCCCCTGGGTGAGGTTCTTCAACCCATAAAAACCACACGCCCCACACGCGTCCAATCGAATCCGGTGCTCCGCTTTTTCGCGGAGTTGATTCGAAGGCGGGGCGGAGGAAAAACCGAAAGGAGCAAGCGTCATGGCTGAATCAGTATCGGGTGTTCACTCACCCACCGAAACGTTCGAAGGCGGCTCAGAGCTCGCCACCAAGCTGCGCAACCCCGCAGAGCCCCTCACTGTTCGCGAGCTCTTCGAAGCCGGCGTGCACTTTGGTCACCAGACCAAGCGCTGGAATCCGAAGATGCGCCAGTACATCTACGGCGCGCGCAGCGGCATTCACATCGTTGACCTCGACCAAACGGCTCGCTTGTTCAAGCGCGCGTATGACTTCGTCGCGGAAACCACCTCGCGTGGCGGCGGCGTGTTGTTCGTCGGTACCAAGCGCCAGGCGCAGGAAATCGTCCGGGAAGAGTGCCGCCGTGCCGGCATGTACTTCGTGACGAATCGCTGGTTGGGCGGCACGCTGACCAACTTCCGCACCATCAAGGGCGGTCTCGACCGCTTGCGTTCGATCGAGCGCATGAAGGAAGACGGCACGTATGAACAACTCCCCAAGAAGGAGACCGTTCAGCTCGAAAAAGAGCGCACGCGCCTGGAGAAGTACATCGGCGGCCTGAAGGGCA
>JBDTJC010000425.1:0-9945 GCA_039936055.1 Polyangiaceae bacterium
CCTTCGGGCGTTGAGCACCATTCGGTACGCGACACTTCCCTATACGGCACGCAGCGCCTCGCGCCGAATGGGGGGCGCGTCTCTCTGCGCCGAGCGCGCTCTGCGGCGCGAGGTGGACCGGAAAGCCGAGCCAGGACTCGAGACGGGCTTGGAGCCGGAGAGGCCAAAAAAGACGCCGGGAGGACCGAATTCAGCGAGCGGGTCCACATCGCTGCCTTCGTGAGAATCAGCGTCATTGAACCGATAGAGAGACCGAGCACAAATTGCTCGTGAACTGCGACGGTCGCGCTAGCGCACCTTCAGCACGATCTTGCCCAAGTTCTGATTGCTCTCCATTCGCTCGTGCGCGCGGGCTACGTCGCTCAGTGGGAAAACGCTGTCGATCAGCGGCTTCAGTCGCCCATCGTCGAACAAGGGCAAATACGTTCTCGCAAACGCGCGCGTCAGTTCGATTTTTTCTTCGACCGAGCGTGCGCGCATGACCAAGCCCGTCAGGGTCTGACGCTTCGACATGAGCAGGGCGAGGTTCACGGTCGCCTTCGCGCCGCCCAACACGCCAATGAGCACTTGCCGACCGCGCGCTGCCAAGCATGCCGCGTGCTGTTCGGCGTAAGCCGCACCCACGAAGTCCAAGATCACGTCCACGCCGCGTCCCGCGGTTTGCTCGCGGATCACGTCCGCAAACTGCGCGCTCTTGTAATCAATCACCACGTCCGCGCCGAGCTCACGAACCCAGGCGCACTTTTCCGGACCGCCTGCAGTCGCAAACACGCGCGCCCCGGTGACGCGCGCCAATTGCACGGCGGCGCTGCCCACGCCGCCGGCCGCCGCGTGGATCAACACGGAGTCCCCCGCGTTGAGTTGGCCGGACACGAACAGCGCTTCGCGCGCCGTCAGGAAAGCTTCCGGGATCGCCGCGGCTTGTTCGAAACTCAGTGCGCTGGGCACCTTCATTGCTAGCGCCTCGGGCACGACCACGCGCTCCGCGTAACCCCCACCGGCCAGCAGCACCATCACGCGCTCGCCCAGTTTGAGGCGGCCCGCACAGCCCGGGCCGAGCGCACTCACCACGCCCGCGCACTCCAGACCCAGCACGTGCGTGACGCCAGGCGGCGGGGGATATGAGCCGCGGCGCTGCAGCAAATCCGCCCGATTGAGGGCGCTGGCGTGAATGTCGACCGCTACTTCCGCTGCGCCCGGCGCTGGATCGGGCAAGTCAACGATTTGGAGTTTGTCGGGCCCACCGGGTTCGCTGACGATGACCGCTTTCACGATGCGCTCAGAGCGTGGTGAGGTGCGCTGCGCCGATCACGCCGGCGCGCTCGCCGAGTTCGCTGACCAACAGCGGAACTTCGGCCAACGGCGGCGCGAAGGCATGCGCGCGCAGCGCCCGGCGCACGTACGGCTCAATCAAATCAAACGAAGCCGAAATGCCGCCGGAGAACACCACCGCGTTCAAGTCCAGCAGGTTTTGGATGTTGGCTAGCAAGCGACCGAGTGCGTTGCCCATCATCTCGAAGGTCTTCAGACCTGCGGCCTCACCGCGGCGCGCGCTCACGGCGATCGGCAACACCTCCGTCGCGGTCCCGCCATGGCGCGCGTATTCGCGCAGCAGCGCGCGCGTTCCGGCAAAGGTTTCGACGCAGCCGCGTTGGCCGCAAGCACACAGTGGCGCGTCCGCTGCAGTGTCGACCTTCATATGCCCGACTTCGGCCGCGAATCCATTGGCGCCCGGGTACAGCTGATGGCCGAGCACGAGGCCGCCGCCGATGCCGGTACCTAGCGTCATCATCAAGAAGCTCGGATGCGCGCGGCCGTGGCCGTACAGGCGCTCGCCGAGCGCGGCGGTGGTGGCGTCGTTCTCGACGGCGATCGGACAGTGCAGGCGCTTGGCCAGTTCTTCGGCAATGTGCACGCCTTCGAAGCCCGGCACGTTGGGTAAGCGCCAACAACGACCCTCCGAGTTGACCTCACCCGGGATGGCGACGCCGACCGCGTCCGGCTTGGACGACAGCGCGAGCACGGTGCTTGCGATCGCATCGAGCACTTGTGCGACGCTTGAGCCGGCGTGTGTCGGTGTCGCTGTCGAACGCACGACCTCACCGTTTTCCACAATGCCCGCTTTGACTTGAGTTCCTCCGAAATCGACGCCGATCAACATGTAGTCACTCGCGAACGTTTGGGGCAGGGGCCCCAAAACTCAGGGCCCCGCTGAATTCACTGCAGCGGGTGCGGGGGCGGGGCCCCCGACGACCGACACAACGCGTACACTCTAGTCCCAGCGCGTGGCGGCATTCAAGACGTACCGAAGAAGCTGAGCTATTCTGACGGTTGCCTTTGCGCTACGAGGAGAACTCATGACCGAGCTGCGCGTTGCGACACTCAATGTCTGGAACAAGAGCGGCCCATGGCTCAGTCGCTTACCGTTGATTCGCCGCGAGCTCGAGCGGCTCCGGCCAGAGATCGTGGGGCTGCAGGAAGTACTACGTTTTCAGCCGGACAGCGCGCTGGGCACGCCGCTCAGCACGACGAACGATCAAGCCACGGAGATCGCGAACGGCTTCGGTTTTCACTCTGCCTATAGCGTCGCTAGTGACTGGGGCAATGGCCTGAAGTTCGGTAACGCGGTGCTCTCGAAGCACCCGATTGTCGCCGAGCAGAGTTTTCAATTGCCGGGCGTCGAGAGCGGTGAAACGCGCTCACTGCTGTACGCGCTCTGTGATACGCCGCACGGCGCGCTGCCTGTCTTCGTGACGCACTTGAATTGGAAATTTCACCATGGCGCGGTTCGGCAGCGCCAAGTCGCGTTCATCGCGGAGCGTATCGCGCAGCTTTCACCGGTGGACGGAGCACACTTACCCCCCGTATTGATGGGGGATTTCAACGCCGCACCCGACTCCGACGAGGTCCGGTACTTGACCGGCCTGTGCGCGTTGGACAGCAAAAGCGTGTACTTCGCGGACGCCTGGGTCTTCGCGGGCGAAGGCCCGGGCTACACCTTTGACCGCGTGAATCAGTATGCCGGCAAGGCACGCGAGCCCTCGCGCCGCATCGACTACATTTTCGTACGCGGGCCGGATCGGCAATTCCGTGGCGAACCGCTGCGCGCCGAGCTTGCCTTCAACCGCGCCGAAGCGGGTTCCCCGGAGCCCGTCTGGCCCTCGGATCACTTCGGTCTAGTTGCGGACCTCGCGATCACGCCGCGAAGCTTCTAAATCCCCAGCAACACCGCTAGTATTCGGGACATGGCGACGTGCAAAGGTTGCGGGGAAGAGAGCGACGAGCTGGTGGCCGTGAAGGTCTCGGGCAAGACGAAGAAGCTGTGTGAAGGCTGCGCGGACCTGGCGCGCGAGCAGGCTCAGATCGCCGAAGAGAGCGAATCCGTTGTGCAAAACATGATGGGCTTCAAGGGCCGTCGCTGAGTCCGCTCGCGCTACTTATCCCACTCAGCAACTGATTCGATCGCGTGCGGGCAATAACCATCCACTGGGTGTCGTGCTCGTCGCCCGTCCGTTGGAAGCCACGGTGCTCGCAGCAACCACCGCCGGCGATTGCGTCCCCGCAACTGGCGTTCCGTTGGCCCGCGCGCCCAGCGGCCTCGCTGACCGGCTCGCAATCCGGGGCCCGGCGTCGGCGCTGGCCGAACGAGCCCGGTATCTGGGCACTTCCTCCGCCTTTTTTGGCTGGATTCCGGGGAGTTGGTCTTCATGTCCGGGTTGAGTTAAGTACCGACCCCGAGGTTCACCTCGGCACCGAGGACTCCATGAAGCACTCCGTCCCCCACGACATCGGTCAAGAACGCGCCAAAAAAGTGGCCGAATCCGCGCTTTCCACGTACGCGCAAAAGTACGCTGCCTACAACCCGAGCGTGAACTGGACGGCGCCGTATCGCGCAACCATCTCCTTCAAGGTCAAAGGCATGTCCCTCGGCGGCTCGCTCGAGGTGCTCGAAAAGAGCATCGACATGGATATCGACGTGCCCTTTTTACTGCGCCCCTTCAAATCCCAAGCCTTGGGTGTAATTGAAGGCGAAATCAACGACTGGATCAAGAAGGCCAAGGCCGAGGGTTAACCGCGCAAAACCGGCGGTTTACGCTGTTGAGACCAGTAACCGTCGCCTTTGTTGCACCCGTACCGGAATCGAACGCCCTTTTTTGAGTGGGGGCTCCCTCCGAAGTCGCCGCGCAGCGCCCACGCCGGGCGGCCTGACCTTCTCAAGGTTCCGGTCAGCCCGCGTCCAGGCGTAGGCCGAGGTGCTCGCGTACCGTCATGTAGCGTGAGCTCACGGAGTACGCGATCAAGCGCTCGATCCGGGTGGCCAGTGCCGGGGAGCCGGCGTCTTGGGGCAACGCACGCACGCGTTCGATGGCAATTTCGAGATCGTTCGAGATCACGAAGCCGATCGTGTCCGCGCACGAGTCCACGTCTTGCATCCAGCGCTTGAGATCGAGTGACGCGCCGTCGCGCAGCAGCTTGGCCACGACGTGCGTGAGCTGTTCCAGCCGCGTACCCGTGGCCAATTCCGTGAGCGCGCGTGAGGCCTCGGCGACGGGCGCCTCCAAATCCGGGGCCACCGGGAACTTGGGCTTCACTAGACGAATGGCCGCAAATAGCCAGGCCTTCAGCGCCGTCGTGTTGGGCAAGAGCTGCCGCACGTACAGCCCGGGCAGGTAGTACGCGAGGTGACGCCCGGCCAAAAAAGCGGCTCCAACCGGGGTCACGTCTTCGCCAAACGCGCGCGCGCCGAGCAACAATGCCGGCGGTGAAGTCGACAAGAACGACACGCCGGAAGGCGCCTCCGGGTTTTGATACATGCGCGGTTCTGGCACAGACAGCATGCGCGCCGCGGCGTTGACGGCGAACACCACGCCGTACGGGTAGCGCTCCACGTCGATCTGATGATCTGCCGACATGCTGAACGAGGAAAGCGGGCGAGCACGCGCCGCCACCACGAACGGCTGAATCAGCGCGAATAGCTCGGTCAAGAACGGCTCGCTCGCCTCCGGCATGCTCGCTATCAGCCACTCTTCGGGCGACGCGGCATCTGTGATCTCCGCGGGCGCCTCGCTGCGCATGCGATCGAAGAAGCGCTCTTCGTCTGCCTCCGCCTGACCGAGCACGTGTAGCGCTTGGCAGGTACACCACGCGGCGTCCGCGTTGCGCGCCTCCGTGTACACCTTGCGCAAGAGCTTGTACGGCGCAGGCTGATACGGATCGCGCTCCACCCACTTATCCAGCGTTTCCACGGCCTTCTCGAAGTACGAGACCGGCTCGTCCGAGTACAGCTTGGCGAGTCTTTCTTGAAAGCGTGTGTTGTCCGGGTCGATCTCGAGCGCGGACTCGTACACCGCAACCGCCTGATCCCGCCGGCCGAGGAAGCGCTCGTACACGTCAGCCAACTCGCCCAAGGATTGTAGCAAGCGCTCCGTGTTGCCGAGGCGCTGCGCGTTCGCGATGCGCAACTTCAGCACGTTCTTCACGCCGTCGTGATCGCGCAGGCGTTGGCGCGTGGAGAGCGCTTCGTCCAGCACCGCAACCGAATCCGGATCATGCTCCAGCGCTTGCCCGAGCAGTTTGGAGGCGAGCGCCAAGTCAGACAACTCGCGCGAGGCGATCATCGACGCGGTATGGAGGTACTTGGCCTTGTGCTTCGGTTCCTCTACGACATTGGCCAGCTTGGTGATGACTTGAATCAGCTGCGGCCAGTCCTTCTCGGCGCCGTACAGCTGCATCAGCTTGGTCAGAATCGTGCGATCGTTGGGGCGTTCGCTGAGCGCCAATAGATAGCTCTTCGCGGCGTATTCGGCGTCCGCGAGCTGGTTCGTGGCAACATCGCCCATCTCCAGCAGAATTTCGAGCTTGCGATCGCCCTCGGAGAGGGCGAGTTCGCGGTACAGCACGTCCATCACTTTGCGCGGCTGGCCCTCGGCATCGTGCACGCGCGCCAGCGCGCGTAGTGGCGCGGGCGCGCGTGGGTTGAGGTCGTGCGCGCGCTCGAAGGCTGCGCGCGCCTCGGCGTTGTGCCCGAGTTTGGCCTGGGCTTGGCCGTTGCGCAGCTCGGCTTCGCCTTCTTCCGCCGGCGACAGCAATGAGCGCATGTCGCCGAGGAGTGTATCGGTCAGCCAAAGCGTTTGCTCGGCGCTGCCGTGTTCGCTTGCGACCTCAGCGAGCCTGAGTAGCGCGCTCGCATCGTCTGAGAGCCACTTCATCAAGCTGCCCACTTGGCTGAGCGCCTTGTCGGCGGAGCCGCTGCGCGCGAGCGCGTCCACGTACAGGAGGGCGATCTCGCGCGCTTCGGCGGGTTCGAGGCTTTCGAGCTGTGAGACCACTGGTTCGAGGCGCGTGGCCGCTTCGACGTAGCGCTTCTCCGCGTGTGCCGTGCGCCCCATGACGCGCAGCGCGTCCGCGTTCGCGGGATCGATGTGCAACGCGAGTTGCGCGGTCGCCACAGCGCGTGCCGGATCGAACAGATATTTCTGGCAAATGACGGCCATCTCGCCGGCCAGCTTGGCGCGCTCGCGCTCGCTCTTGGCGACCTGGATCTCTTCCTCCAGCAACTCCACCGCGGCCGCGTGATTGCCGAACTCCACGTTCTTCTTCACCAAGCGTCGCCGCGCCGCAGCGTCGGCCGGCAGCAGATCCGCGGTGACCGTGTACCGCAGCAGCGCTCCGGCCGCGTCACCGCGGCTCTCCAGCACTTGCGCGGCGCGCAGCTCGAGTTCGGCCTTGGCTTCTGGCGTCGTCGCCTTGTCGATGAGTTCGTCGATCGCGGCCAGTGCGCTCTGTGCGTCGCCTACGACTGCGCGCAATGTAGCCAGTGCGTCGAGTGCGCCGGAGTGGCTCGGTGCGAGCCCCAAGACGCGCTCGTACGCGACAATCGCGCGGTCCGGTTGCTTGAGGTGCTCCGACAGCACGCGTCCCAGCTGCAGCCCGGTCTCGATTTGTCGCTCGACTTTGCCGCCGGAAGCTTGGCGTTGATAAAGCGCGGCCAGGTCCTCGTACCGGTCCAAGGCGCGGAAGTGCCGCGCCAGCTCACGCGCTGCATCTTGTTGGTCAGGGTCGAACTCGAGCACGGTCTCCAGGGCTTCCGCCGCTCGTTCGTGATCCAGGTACTCTTCGTCGTAAATGCCGGCGATGCGCTCGTAGAGCGTGATCTTTTGGCGCGCGGTGATGGCCAAATCCACCTGCATGCGCAAGACGTCCAGCAGTTCCCGGTAGCGACCCGCGCGGGTGAGGACGCGATCCACACCGCGTAGGGCGTCCACGTAACGCGGGTTCTCGGCGAGCACTTCGCGATAGGTCTTCTCTGCCACGTCGAGCTTGTCCAGATCGACATCGTAACTCTCGGCGACCTCGCACAAGAGTTGATGGCGCTCGTCGCCACGCAGGGTCTTGGCCCGTGTCAGGCGGACCGCGAGCGCACCCGCGGCGTCACCCGCCGCTTCGAGCAAGGCGATCTGACCCGCGCTTGCGCGGGCATGCGAGGGATCTTCCTCCAAGACGGCCGAGTACAACTCGCGCGCGGCGGCTGCGTTGTTCAGGCGCGATGCGAGCACCTCGGCCGCGTCCACGCGCAAATCCCGCGCCACGTTGGGCGCTGCGACTTCCGCGCGACGTAGCAAAACCTGCCCGTATTCGGGCCATTGCTGGGCCTTCTTGTAGATCTGCGAGAGGACCAGCAACGCGCGATCGTGATTCGGTTCGGCGGCCACGAGCTGCGTGAGCCAGGGCAGGGCCAAATCTGGGCGCATCACCTTTTCGGCGTACCAGCGGCCCATGTGGAACAAGAGCGCGTGACGCTCGGCGGTCCCGAGGTCCTGTTCAAGCGCCTCGATGGCGCGACCAAGCACGTCTTCCCAGGCGGGGTAGCGCGTGCCGGCTAAGCGCTCGACGGCGGCGACGTGCGCGTCATCCAGCGGGTCTTCGCAGAAAGCCTGCGCGTAGGCGACCAGCGCCTGTTCTTTGTCCTTGAGTTCGTTCTCGTACAGCTGCCCGATATCTCGCCAATGTTCGGCGCGCTCGCTGGCACTCTCGCTGCTTTCACTCTGCTGCAGCAGCGATTCGATCAGCTCCTCGTACTTGCCGAGCGTCTTCTTGACGCGCACCAAGGCTTGCGCCGCGCTGCGATCCGCCGGGTCGAGTTCGACGAGACCGGAGTACAACTTCTCTGCGCTGTCGTGGCGCGCCGCGGCCTCGTACAAGCGCGCCGCACGTGCCAGGTGTTTCTTCATCGCTTTCTCGAGGCCTGGCTCGCGCCGCCCTTGCAGGCCCTTGGCGACCTCATAGAAGCCATCGGCGAGACGCGCCGGATCCGCGCCCAAATCCAGGCTCGCTTCCAGCGCGGTAGCGGCGCTTTCATCGCCCGGATTGAGCGCGAGCGCCTCGAACATTTCCGGCAAGCGCTCGTCCGTGACCCAGGTCGGCGGGCGCGTCGAAGCACGCCAAATGCGGCGCAGGCCCTCCAGCGCTTCGCGCGCATCGCGCGGGCGTTGTTCGCGGTTCTTCTCCAACAAGCTGCGCACGAAAATTTCGACCGCGGGAGTGGCGCCGTTCCCGGCAGCCACGAACGACAACGGTTCCGCAATTTGCGTCAGGTGGCCGAGCAGCACGTCCACCGCGTGCGGGCCGCTGAACGGCGCTTTGCCGCTGAGCAGTTGGTACATCAGCACGCCGAGCGCGTACACGTCGCTTTGCGCGCTGGGCGGTTGCCCGCGGAACTGCTCGGGCGAACTCGCGAGCAAGAAGCTCGGCATGCCACCGTTCTGACCGCTCGCGTAGGTGAACGCAGGGCGCAGGAAATGCGCGCCCGGATCCAGCAGCACGACCTTGGGCGCGTTCGGGTTCGAATCAGTAATCAGCACGTTGCGCGCGTGCAGCGAGCCGTGCACCAGGTGGGCCGCGTGCAGTGGCGAAAGCGCCTCGGCAACGGCCCACAACAGCGGCAAAACTTCGTTGAAATGCCGCGCGCCGCGGCGCGCGATCAAAGCGTGAACCGTTTCACCTCCGAGCACGGGATGCGCGATGCCGATGTACACGCCCGCCGCGTCCAGCGCGCCCGCGCTGACCTCACTGGGTAGCCCCGGGTGTTCGACTCGTGCAGCCAGGCGCGACGCTGTGAGGTAGCGGTGCGCATCCGAACGGCGCGCGGCGACACGCGGGTGCAGCGCCTTGACGCGGTAATCCTGGCCGTCGCGGCGCGCGCCGTACACGGTGGCCCACGGGCCTACGCCCAGCGTTGCCGTGATGACGTAGGCGCCGAGGGTATCACCGGGCAAAAGCGCTTCGGCCGCGGTCGAAGCTTGGCGTACCGGCTCGAGTGAGCTGGGCAAGCCGTACCGGTCCGTCTCGATCGCGTCGAGCAATGCGTCGACCGCGTCGATGGCCACTGCTTGTTCCGCGAGCGCGCGCGCGAACGAAGCGCGAGTGGCAACCCCTCCAATGTCCTCCGGCTCGAAGCCGAGCGCGTCTCGGCTGAGGCGGGTCAGGTCAGGCAGTTCGAACAGTCGCTCGAGCTCGGCAGAAAGCGTTTCGACCAGCATTCTCGTATTTCCGTCTCCGGGGCCGCGGGACCTTTGCGGTCGATCACGCGTAGCAGCGCCGATCGCGGCGCAGCAACCAGATCCGTTGATCCGAAATGAACAACCCCGAAGCGGTGTGCGCTCCGGGGTCGTTGATTATGCGTGCATTGAAAAATACCAGCTAAGTGGCTTTTGTCGGCTCAGGATCGCAGAGCCATTGGCGCTCAGGCCACGCTGGCTTTGTTCACCAAACCCGCCGCGTATTTTTCGAGCTTTCGCGCGTCCGAGTAGAACCCGCGAATGCCTTCGCTGAGCTTCTCGACCGCCATCTGATCCTGGTTGTGCTCGAAGCGGTACGTCTTCTCGTCCAAGTGAATCAACGCGGTGTCACTCGCGGCCGCGGTTTGCGCGGTGAGCTTGGGCGTGA
>JBDTJC010000426.1:0-57615 GCA_039936055.1 Polyangiaceae bacterium
CCGGATGGCTCGCAAGTGCCACTGTCACAAGTCGCGGATATCAAGAGCACGCTCGGCCCGCCGATGATCCGTAGCGAGGGCGGCAAGCTCGTTGGCTTCGTGTTCGTGGATACGGACCGCCCCATCGTTGAGTACGTTGCGGTCGCAAAGAGCGCGGTCGCACGAGACGTGGTGTTGCCGCCCGGCACGCGGCTGTCCTGGGTCGGGCAATTCAAATACTTCGAACGCGCCAAGGAGCGTTTAAAGTGGGTGATCCCGCTCACGCTCGGGATCGTGTGCTTGTTGTTGTACTTGAACACCAAGTCGATCACGGAAACCGTGATCGTGATGCTGGCGGTGCCGTTCTCCCTCGTGGGTGCCGTTTGGCTGCTATTTTTGCTGCACTACAACCTCAGCGTCGCTGTCTGGGTGGGCCTCATCGCGCTCGCAGGGCTGGACGCCGAAACCGGCGTGGTGATGTTGCTCTACCTGAAGCTCGCGCACTCGCGGCATGAACGCGAAGGAAGGCTCAATACGTGGAGTGACCTGCGAGAGACGATCGTCGAGGGGGCCGCGAAACGCCTGCGTCCGAAGCTCATGACCGTCGCCACGATGATCATCGGCCTCGTGCCCGTGTTGTGGAGCACTGGAACCGGCGCGGACGTGATGAAGCGCATCGCCGCGCCGATGATTGGCGGTCTCGTTACTTCCTTCTTGTTAGAGCTGACGGTCTACCCGGCGATCTTCGCGATCTGGAAGGGACGCGGCCTGAGGCAGAACAGAGCCGCCTGAGCGACGCTCCTGTAGGAGCGTCGCGATGCGCGAAGGGCCTTCGAATTCGACGTGCTTCAGCACGATGGCGCGGGTCATGCCGCGAGTTTACCTCAGGTACTGCTGGCGCTGCGCCCAGAACCGAGCGTGCTTGGAGGAGCTCCGCGGCTCAGTGAAGGCTCATGTGGCCGATGAAATCAGTTTTCCCGAGTGGTACGCCGTTGTGGCGCAGGATTTCGTAGGCGACCGTGGCGTGAAAGTAGAAGTTCGGGAGCTGTAGTTGGCTCACGTAGTCCGCACCGAGTACGTGCTTGCCCGGCATCCAGGGCAGGTTCACTTGGGTGGTTTCCTTGCCGGCGAACTCGGTCGCCTTGTAGCCGTCCAAGTACTCCAGCACGGCGCGGATGCGGGTGCGCAGCTCATCCATGGTTTGCTCGGTGTCCGGATGCTTCGGCGGTTCTTTGCCGGTGAGGCGCGCGGGCGTGAACTTGGCCGTGTCACAGACGGATTGGATCTGACGCACGAGCGGATACTGATCCGGCGCGAGGCGCATGGTGAGCAGTACGTTCGGTTCGAAGGATTTCGTTTTGGCGTACTCGACTGCGGCGTCCAGCCACTTTTCGAGCTGGCCGAGGGTGTTTTTGAACTGGGGGATGGTGAGTTCGTACAGGGACATGGCACCGGATCTATCATCTGACGGGCTCAAAAGCAGCTCAGCCCATCCAAACTCAGACGGAGCGCCGCGATTCTCGGCTAGCCTGAACCTCGGCGCATGAGCAACCCGCGCATTCACCTCGGTGACTCCCACAACTTCGGGCGACGTGTGTCGCGGCGCGAAGGGCGAATCGCCAAGCCACGCACGTTGCTTTGGGAGTGGCTGGTGTTGTCTGCGGATAGTCCATTGCGCCGTGTGCTCGATGAAGCCGCAGAGCAGGCGGGGCTGGGGCGCGAGGCGTTCGGCTTCCTGCCGACGCTCGAGTTCTTCGAGCTGCGGGGGCGGGCGGGCGGTGAGGTGGAGAGCGTTCAGCTCGAGCCGTTGCCGCCGCTCGACGGCGAAGGCACGCGCGCGCTAGCGGCGGTCGTGGGTCGGTCGCTCGCGCTGTGGAGTTGGCTCGGCGTCGCGGATCTGCACTGGGAGAACTTGGTGCTGGGGCTTGACGCGCGCGGGCGCACAGTGTTCGGCCCGTTGGATGTGGAGATGATCCTGGCCGATTTGGCGCGCCCCACGGAGACCAAGCTGCTGCCCGACGCTGACCCTGAGTACGCGGCGATCTGTCGTCACGCGGCCGGAGTGCGTCGCGTGCTTCCTTACCTGGGTAAGCCGATCGCTGCCGCGGATCTCGTGGAAATGGCCAGCGCCTACCACCGCACGCTGCACTTTCTCGACCGCCAAGCGCCGGCGCTCGCGGCGGTGTTCGAGAGCTTGCCGGCGTTGCGTGACGCGCCGATTCGCGTGTGCCTGCGCGGGACTGCAGAATATGTCTCACCTCCGCATTCCCTCTGGCCGCCGCTGCTCGAAGCCGAAACCGAGCAACTCGCGCGCGGAGACATCCCCTACTTTTTCCGGCTCTACGGGCGCCCCGGCATTCACTATTACGGAAACGAAGCGCTCACGGAGCTGAAGCAGCTACCGCTGACCGGCGACGTCCCGCAACTCGAACCTCTCTTGCAACTGTCGCGCGGTTTGCGCTCGCCGTCGCGTAAGCGGCTGCATGTCGAGGGGCTCTTCACGCTGCTGGGCGCGTTCGACCACCGGTCTTTGAGCGGCTCGCACCGGCAGGGCGCGTTCGAGATCGCGTTCCGGGGGCGCACCCTCGTGGTACGCCTGCCGGACGGTCAAGAGCTCGAAACACGCCGAGATCTGAGCGCCTTCGTGGGCAGCGTGTACCTGCCGTGTGCGTGCGGGGAGGTGCGCTCGGCCTTCGTGCCCCCGGTCACCGTGTGCAGCGCGCCCGGCGCGAACGAGCCCTGACGGTTTCTTCCGTGCGCGTGCGCGTTCCGCGTTCTACGCTCCGGCCACCGTGAGCGACTCCACCTGTGCCACCTGCCACCGCCCGAGCGCGGCGTGCGTGTGCGACCGCATCGTCAGCTACCCAACCGTGCGTCGCGTCGTGATCTTGCAGCACCCGCAGGAGCAAGATGCCCTGCTCGGCTCCGCGCAAATCCTGAGCGCAAGTTTACCGAAGGCGCAAATCATCGTTGGGCTCAGCTGGCGTAACTTGGCGCACGCCCTGGCTGAGGAAGGCGTGGATGCGCAGCGTTGGGCCGTGCTGTTTCCCGATAGCGAAGCCGAAGGCGGGACGGTCACGGGGCGCGGCGGCGTGCTGAGCGCGCCCGAAGCACTGGAGGGCATCGTGGTGCTTGACGGCACCTGGTCCAAGGCGAAAACGCTGTGGTGGCGCAACCCGTGGCTGCTCAAATTGAAGCGCATCACGCTCAAGCCCGGGCAGCCCTCAATCTACGGCAAGCTGCGCGCTGAACCGCGGCGCGAGTTCGTGTCCACACTCGAGTCAGTGGTGGCAGCACTCACGCTGTGCGGCGAGTCCCCAGCAATCGAAGCCGGCCTATCGCGCGTGTTCCGCACCCTCGTGCAGCGCGTCCGAGACGCCGATCTGATTCCGCCGCGCGCGCGCCGCGCTCCCGCACGTGCGCCGCGCTCCGCGCGCATTCCGGAACCAGCACGCACTGCGGACGCCGCGCGCACTGCGGACGCCGCGCGCACTCAGGCCCCGCGCACGCCTAAGTAGTCGCAGCCCCGCGTCTGCTTTTGGGGGCGCTCGCATCCCAGCCACGCACCTCGCTTGAGGGGACGCGCCGTAGCGCGTGACCATCAACCCATTCCAAACGGAGCCGCCTTCACGATTGCGGCGCGCGTTGTCGACGGCTGATTCGAGCTCGGTTGCACGGGCATGCGGAGAGCCGCGTGCTCTACTGCTTGCTCAGGACGACCGAGCCGCTGACGCCGCTTGAGTCCTTCTCGCGGCTAAAAAGGCGCCCGTGCAATTGACGCGCAGACACCGCTCGAATTCTTCTGGTGCGGTGTCGATGACACTGCCTTTCCGAAACGCACCGGCGTTGTAGATGAGCACTTCGGGTGCGCCAGCTCCGCCTTCGCTCGCTCGAAGGCGGCAGCGACGGAGGCGTTGTCGCCAGCGTCAACGAGGATCGAGCGGGCGCGACGGCCGAGGGAAGTGACCTCGAGTTCGACGGACGCAAGGCTCGCTTCGCTTCGTGCCATCAGAGCGACGTCGAATTCCCCACGCGCAAAGCGACGCGCGAGAGCTGCGCCAAGACCCGGACCGACTCCAAGCACAGCGGCCGTCGACATCACGCGCCTCCTTCATGGCGAGGCTCCGAAAATGTGCCGGCTCGCGCTCGTTCCAGCCAAAGGCGTGCGTGCATGACGAGATCTCCTACCGCGAGCATCATGAACGACAGCGGAATCATGGGCGGCTTGAGCCCGAGAGGGAGCACTGCGGCGGGCACGTTGGGCTGGAGATGAACGTAGGTAGCGACGCACATCTGTACGATCAGCGCTAGGCAGGCGCCCGCAGCGAGCGCGTGGCGCGCGTTGCCCAGCCGTCTGCGCGCGAAGAAGGAACCAAGCAAGGCCAGGCCCGTTCCGATCTCCCCTGCGATACCCATGACGAAAGACGGAGCAGGAAGACCGCTGTTCGCGACTTGCACCTCGAACCAAGCGTGGAACGGGTCGAAGAGTTTCAGGAAGCCGCTTAGGATGTTCGCAGTCGAGTCAGGGCGCGAAATGCAGAAGGCGCTCGAAGCGCCCACGATTCGTGAAGCGCTCGAAGCCTTCTATGTAAGAGCGATCCAGGAGTACGTATCGGGCGATGCGAGCCCGCGCGGGTGCCTCGTCATCTGCACGGCGGTTGCCGAGGCCACCGGCGACGCGGCGATCCGTTCCGCGGTCGCAGCGATCCTGGCCGAACTCGACTCCGTTGTGGCCGTTCGAATCGCTAGGGCCCAGGCTGAAGGGGACCGTTGCACGGGCGGCGATGCAAAAGTCTTAGCGCGGTTAGCGACCAGCGTGCTGCACAGCGTGGCCGTGCGCGCCCGGTCCGGCGCTCGCCGAAGCGAGCTTTTGACAATTGCGCGCGCCACGGTCGAGCTCATAGTCGGTCCGGCGTCAGGCGACGCACCAGGTCGCCGCGCAAGCCAACGGCTACGGAACAGAGCGCCGTCGGTCCGAAGTGCGAATAAAAGGCCGCCTGGCAGCGAGGACGACGACCGGTAGCGGCCTCGTTCTTCAAGCCCCGCCGCTCGCGACGTTGTCTCCCTTCCGCGACGCGAAGCGCTCGCGCAGGGCCTCAATCATGGCGTAGAGCGCGGGCACGAAGAACAAGTTCATGACGGTCGAAAAGAGCATGCCGCCGAAAACGGTGGTCCCGAGCGAATGGCGACTCGCTGCTCCGGAGCCTTTGGCCAATACCAGGGGCAGCACACCCAAGATGAACGCGAACGAGGTCATTAGGATCGGACGCAGCCGCACGCGCGCCGCCTCGAGCGCGGCGTCGGCGACGCTGTATCCCTGATCACGCAGTTGATGCGCGAACTCGACGATGAGAATCGCGTTCTTGGCGGAGAGTCCAATCAGCATCACTAGCCCAATTTGACAGAAAATGTCATTTTGCTGACCGCGGATCAGTTGCGCAAGCAGCGCGCCGACCAGGCCCAAAGGCACGGCGAGCAGCACGACTACGGGCAAGCTGAAGCTCTCGTATTGAGCTGCGAGCACCAAGAACACCAGCGTGAGCGCGAGCGCGAAAATGTACAACGTCGTTTTGCCCGCCTGCAGCTGTTCCAGCGCGATGCCGCTCCACTCGAAGCTCATGCCTCGGGGCAGCACCGCGTTCGCCGAGCGCTCCATCGCCGCGAGCGCAGTGCTCGACCCGAACCCGGGCGCCGCTGAACCGTTGACCTCAGCCGAGCGGAACAAGTCATAGTGGTTGATCTCCGACGCGGAGACCCGCGGTTCGACGCTGAGCAAATTGTCGAGGCTCACCATCGTTCCCGCGGCGCTGGCCGGCACGCGGCTGGCGGTCGACGTGGCGCGCGAATCGATCGCCCCCGAGCGCACGTAAAACTCCGTGATGTCCCGTGGGTTGCCTCGAAAGTGTTTATCCGCTTGCGCGTACACGCGATAGGACCGGTTATTGAACGTGAAGTCGTTCACGTACTGCGAGCCAAGGTAAATTTGCAGCGTCTGAAAGATGTCGGTGAGCGGCACCCCGAGCTCCTTCGCACGTTGACGATTCGGGGTGAGCAAGAGCTGGGGATAGTCTGCGCTGAAGCTAGAAAATACCCCAGCCAACTCGGGCGCGGCCGCTGCTTTGGCGGACAGCGCGCGCGCGCCGTCCGCGAGGCTCTGGACACTGCCGCCAACGCGGTTCTCGATCTCGAATTGAAAGCCTCCGAAGCTGCCGACTCCGCGAATCGCGGGCGGCGTGAAGGGCAGCACCACAGAGTCCGGGTCGCCCCCCAACGGGCCGCGCAAGCCCGCGATGATGGAGGACAACGAGCGGTCGCGCTGATCCCAGGGTTTGAGCGTCACGAACATCAGCGCGCGATTCGGACCGCTGCCGAGGAACGAAAAGCCGCCGATGCCGAAGATATTGCGCACCTCCGGCACCCGCCGCAGCGTGCTCTCTGTCCTGCGAATTACTCGCTCGGTGTAGCCGAGCGAGACGCCGCTCGGCGCTTGCACGTTGACGATGAAATACCCCTGATCTTCGTCGGGCAAGAAGGCCTGCGGGACGCGCAAATACAGCCAGACGCCGAGCGCGCCGACCCCCGCGTAGCAGAGCAGAGTGAGGACGCGCGCCCGTAGCAAGCGGCGCAGCAGGCCTAGGTAGCCTCGTTGGGTCCATTCGAGCCCGCGCTCGAAGCTGCGAAACACGATGTTTTTCCGCTCGGGCATGGGCTTGAGCAGGCGCGCCGACAACGCGGGGGTGAGCGTGAGCGAGTTGAACAAGGACAGCCCGACCGAGAACGCAATCGTCAGCGAGAACTGCTGATAGATGCGACCCGTCGTGCCCGGGAAGAACGCCACGGGTGCGAACACCGCCATCAACACCAAGGAGGTTGCGATCACTGCGCCCGCCACTTCCCGCATGGCCGGAGCGGCTGCGTCGCGCGCCGACATTTTCTTTTCGTCGATGAAGCGCTGCGCATTCTCGATCACAACGATCGCGTCGTCGACTACGAGACCGGTCGCCAGGGTCAATCCGAACAGCGTCAACGTATTGATCGAGAACCCGAACAACTTTACGAACGCGAAGGTGCCGATCAACGATACCGGGATAGTGATGGCCGGGATCAGCGTGCTCCTTCCCGACTGCAAGAAGAGGAAAATGACGCCGATCACCAGCGCAATCGCCGCGAGCAACGTGTACTCCACCTCCCGGACGGATGCAGACACGGCTTCAGTCGTGTCGAAGGCGTTTTCGATTTGGAGACCGGGCGGGAAATTTCGGGACAGCTCGGCGACGCGCGCGAGCACGGCGGCGTGCACGTCGAGCGCGTTGGCGTTGGGCAATTGCAAGACGCCCATGCCGACCGCCGCGCGCCCGTTGAAGCGCGCACTCGAGGAATAGTCTTCGGCGCCGAGCTCGGCGCGACCAATGTCGCCGACGCGCACCAACGCGCCGTCCAGCCCGGCCTTGAGGATGATGTTCTCGAACTCGGACGCTTCCACCAATCGTCCAGTGACTTGCAAGCTGATCTGAAAGTCCTCGTTTGCAGGAGCCGGTGGTTGGCCAATTTGACCGGCTGGTACTTGCAGGTTCTGCTCTGCCAGCGCGGCGACCACGTCAGTGGCGGTCAACCCGCGTTCGGCGAGCTTGTCGGGGTTCAGCCACAAACGCATCGCGAACTTGCGCTCGCCGAAAACGTGCACGTCCCCCACTCCGGGGATGCGCTTCAGCGCGTCTCGGATGTAGACGTCTGCGTAGTTACTGATGAATTCTTGGTCGTATTCGCCGTTTTTGGCGGATAGGCTGAAGGCCATTACGAAGCCGCTCGTGCTCTTCGTGATGGTCACGCCCGTTTGCTTCACCTCGTTCGGCAGGCGTGCCTGCGCGCTCGCCACCAGGTTTTGCACGTCTACCGCCGCAAGATCGATGTTGCGCGACGGATCGAAGGTGATGGTGATCGTGCTCGCCCCGCTGTTGCTGCTGACCGAGGAGATGTAGCGCATACCCTGGACGCCGTTGATCGCCTCCTCGAGCGGCGTCGTGACCGCGCTTTCCACGACCTCTGCGTTGGCGCCGGTGTAGATGCTGGACACGACGACCTGAGGTAGCGCGATGTCTGGATACTGCGCCACGGCCAGGGTCGGAATGCTCACCGCGCCAGCCAGCACGATCAGGGTCGCGCACACTAGCGCGAAGATCGGTCGCTTGATGAAGAACTCGAACATAGCTGGCGCGCTCTCGGCTCAGTGCCCAGCCGGCGCGGGCTCCGGCGACGGAGGTTCGTGGCCAGCCGGCGCGCCGTCAGCCGGTGCGCCGGCTTCGGCGGGCAGGTCGGCGCATTGGCTCTTGGTCGCGGCGCGCGGCGCCTGTCCTGGCCCAGCTGGGCCGCCGGCGGGTGCGGGGCTGATGGGCATGCCGGGGCGGATCTTCTGTACGCCTGACGTCACCAGCTTGTCGCCCGCGCTGAGGCCGCTCTTCACGACGTAGTCATTGCCCTGAATTTCTCCGACCTGGATTGGCCGCTGCGCTGCTTCGAGCCCGTGTGGGCCCTGAGTTGCGAGGAACACGAAGTATTGCCCCGCCAGGCGCGTCACAGCGGTCGTCGGAACCAGCAAGCCAGGGTGCCGCGACCAAATCAAGCGAGCCTTCAGCACCTCGGACTCGCGCATGTGACCGGAGTTGGGGCAGATCGTCTTGACGAGCACGCTCTGCGTGTTGGGATCCACTTGTTGCGCGATGAACGTGGGCGTCCTTTCGCACACCTTGCAGCTCGCCTGGTCCAAAAGGACGATCCGCGTTTCGGGCTTGATATCGGCCACCCTGGCCACCGGAACGTAAACGTAGACCTCCACCCAAGCATTTTGGGCGACCGACGTGAGTAGCGTCTGCGGCGTCACGTAGTCGCCCACTTTGACCGGCACGTCCCCCACTACTCCGTCGCTCGGCGCCGTGATTCGATAAAAACCCAACAAACGAGCCTGAGCGTCTACCTGAGCTTCTCCGGCGTGCACATCCGCCTGAGCAACTTCGCGTTGCGCGTGCCGCTGCTGATAGTCGAGGCGGCTGAGCACCCCGGCCGCTACTAGCGCCTGCGAACTCTGGTCATTCTTCACCGCGTAGTTAAGGTTGGCCCTCTGCGTCGCTAAGTTGGCGCGCAACGTGCGCAGATTCGCCATTTGCTGACCCGTGTCGAGATCGATCAGCACATCCCCCTCGTGGACCGGGGACCCCGGTTTGACTTTCACGCGGCTGACGTAGGCCGAAACCTGCGCGTAGAGATCGAGCGACTGGCGCGAGGTCAACGACGCTAAGTACTCATTGTACTCGTCCACTGGCCGACTCTGCAGCTCGAGTAGGTGCACCGGGAGAGGCTTTGCGCCCGGGCCGTCATCGGCGCTCGCGGCGTTGCAACCGAGCAGCGACAGACCAATCGCCAGAGCAAGACCATTCCACTCCATCTTGGGCGCTTGGCGCCAGAACCGCAGATAGCAATTGGCCGCGCGCGACATTTACCGTCTTTCGAACGTTGCGAGACCAGAGCGACAAGTCGCGCAGCGAAGGCGCCACGTGAGAGGCGGTCCGGGCTAGAAACATTGGTTCATCTGACTGCCTCAGCTTCATGGGAGTTTTTATCGTGCTTGCGGTCGCGCGCTGCGAGTCGATGGCAGCGTGCGGGCATTGTCCCTGCGCACGCGTGCCTGCACGAGTGTCGACTTCAGCGCCGACACGCCGACCTGCCAGCGGCCTGCCAGCACCCCTGCAACCGCCATGCCGGACGCTCGATGAAGGTGCCTGCGCTGAATCGAAAGGCGAGGCAGATACGCGTCAACGAGGAAAAGTGACCCCCACAGCCTCGGCGCTAACCCGTGTCGCCATCCGAGGGTGAGCGCCCACGATCGTTGGTCGCCGCGTGCAGACAAGTCCACAAATGCGCGACGCACCTTCTTGACTCGTTGTCGCGATTTGCAGCAGAGGCACAGATGGAGCCAGGCCTGGTGGGAAACCCCAGGGTCCGGTGTGACTGACCGACCGGCGGAGAGCTCCGCTCATGATAGCGTCGTGTGCGACAGCGCTTTCGGTTTGGTAAGCAGGTGTGCGGTGACGAGCGTGCCAAACAGATACAGGTAGTTCCAGCCCGCAATATCGAACTTGCCCGTCAGGCGCGAGCCATACGCGAGCACCAGGAAAACCAACATCGCAAACGCCAAGCTGAGCCGCAGCAGCACTGGCTCTGCGCGCAACCACTCCAAGCGCAGCAAGCTCAAGAGGAAGCCAAAAAAAACGCCTGTTTCCAAGACGGCGATGAAATAGAAAGCGCCTGCGACGCCAAACGGGGCGTGCGCAAGCCAGGTGCTGCCAAATTGCTTGGCGAACCAATCGGGCATGCCCTGCGACCACTTGAGCCACGCTGCCAGCCCGAACGTCATCAGATAAAACAGCTCGGTCGCGAGCCAAACCGTAGCTTGAACGAGTTTCGGCATATTAGGCATACGAAGCTGAGCGGCGCTTGGTTACGCGCGGCCGCGCGGCCGCGCGGCATGCGGCAGAGTGACTGTCGTTCCAATGGTGTCTGCGCGGACCGAAACGAATGGGCAGTCATGCACTCGTGCAGGGAGGCAAAGCGCCTCGTGTCGAAAGCACGAGGCGCTCGGGCTCAGTGCTGTGGACCCGATTGCAGCTCGCGGCCGACACGTCCGATAGTGTCCACCGACGACCCAGCTAACGAAGTGCGACATGTCTGCCCCAGCGTGTCCAAATGAAACGCATCACTTCGGTGCTCGCTTGATGACGGCCGGCGCGTCGTCGCGCTCCTCGCGCTCGTCGCGCGCGAGGGGGTCGTCGCTGCTCATGAGCAGGGCGCGCGCCCCATTCACGGAGAATCCGTACCGGCACGTTCCCCGTCCCGGCGTGCGGCGCCACTGGTCGAGTTGCCGAGGCGATCGCGATAGCGTGCCCGCCTGGCCCGCCCGGAGCCGTCGACTGCGACGCTTGACTCCGTAAGCAACCCAGGCGCGCCGGACCGAGTCTCGAGGCGACGACCCCGGTCACATCGAGCGCAGAGAAGAAGCTGACCACGGCATCGTCCGCGATTGGGCGACGCGATACCCACCCGGACTAAACGTCACAACGGGCGGCGTGCAGCGCCATCGTGGGCATTGTGTCTCACCCGCTGCGTAGGCAAGCGCCAACGTGAGCATGTTTTAGCGCGGTTCGATGAAATTTCGCCCTCCGGGCACGGGTCTTGCTCGCTCGGCGCGAGCGGAAACTCTCAGTGTGGAGGTCGAGATCGCGCATGAAGAGACGCAAGGGGACAAGGCGCGAGGCGCAGCTTTGTTTCCCATATGGAGCACTAGCGTGTTTCGGCTCGTGCTCGTGCTGGGCGTGCTCGGCGTCGTGTCTATTCCAGCGGCTCTGTGGGCTTGGGAACGAACACCCTACGTCTCCGGGGTTTCCATGCTGCGGCCGCAGCCGGTCAAGTTCGATCATCGCCACCACGCGCGCGATGACGGCATTGCCTGCATGTACTGTCACAGTGACGCTGCGCGCTCGGCTTCCGCTGGCATGCCCGCGACCTCGCTCTGCATGGGCTGCCACTCGCAGATTTGGACGAATAGCCCGGAGCTTGCGCCCGTGCGCCAGGCGTACTTCTCGGATGCTCCGTTGGCGTGGAACCGGGTCACGCGTTTGCCGCACTTCGTGTACTTCAATCATTCCATCCACGTCGCGAAGGGCGTGGGGTGCGTGACGTGTCACGGGCGCGTCGACCGCATGGCGCAGGTTTATCCGGTCGAGCCATTCACCATGGATTTCTGCCTGGACTGTCATCGCGCGCCCGACGCGCGGCTTAGGCCACTGACCGAGATCACCAATATGGAGTGGCAGCCGTCGGGCTCACCGGCCGAAAGCGGTGCGCGCCTCCGCCAGCAGCTCAACGTACAGCCGCCCACGGATTGCACCACATGCCACCGTTGACGTCATTCGGAAGTCGCCCTCGGCTCGACCCGGGGGTGCCGGAGTTCGATGCGCAGCAGGAGCATGCGCCAAGCGAGCTATCACGCAGGGAGTTCCTGTATCTGAGCGGTGCGACCATCGCGCTTTCGAGTCAGGCGCTCCTCGGTTGCACCCGAGCGCCCGCCGAGAAGATCTTCCCATACCGCGTTCAACCTCCGGAAATCGTGCCTGGGCGCGCGCTTCACTATGCCTCGGCCAGCACGCTCGACGGCTATGGCACGGGTATCGTCGTGGAGAGCCACGAAGGGCGCCCAACCAAGATCGAAGGCAACTCCGCGCACCCGGCAAGTCTCGGAGCGTCGTCGGCCGCGCAGCAAGCTTTGCTGCTCGAGCTCTATGATCCTCGCCGCATCCGGACGGTGACCCGTGGCGGCTTGCCCGCTCTTGGCGACGACCTGACACGCGCATTGCGTGCCGCCGGCGCTCTGGAGCGGCGCGGGCGGGGCGTGCATCTGGTGCTCGGTGCCAGCAGCTCTCCGCTGCTGGCACGCCAATTGGCCATGCTGCAGAGCAAGCTTCCAGAGCTTGCCGTGCATTTTCACGTGCCGCTGTCGCGCACGGCTGCGTGGCAAGGGTCACGGCTGGCCTTCGGGTCGACGCTCGAGGCGCGCGTCGATCTGCGACGCGCGGACGTGGTCGTGGCCATCGGTGCTGACATGCTCGCCCAGGGCCCGGAGCATTTGGCGGTCGCGCGCGCGTTCGCCGACGCTCGGCGCATGCGCACCTCGACCGATGCCATGAATCGCCTGTACGTCGTCGAGACATCCATGAGCGTCACGGGCGGCATGGCCGATCATCGACTTGCGCTCGTGCCCAGTCAGATGCCGGCCTTTGCCGCGGCATTGCTCAGGGAGCTGGCCGTGGCGCTCGGCGCTGCTGGCATGCCAGGGGATCTCGCCGCTCGCCTTGCGGCACAGGCCGACACGCTGGCTTCGCATGGTGCGTTCGTCCGTGCGGTCGCTCGCGACCTGCTGACGCAACGCGGGCGGGGAGCCGTGCTCGCAGGAGACCATCTGCCAGCCGCAGCGCACGCCGCGGTGCATGCCATGAATGCGTTATTGGGAAACCACGCGCTCAGCTATGCGCCCTCGCCGATCATCGGTAGCGAGCAAGAATCATTTGGCTCGCTGCGTGCGTTGCGCGAAGCGTTGGCGGCACGCGCCGTCGACTCACTGATCGTCCTCGATCGCGATCTCGCTTACGCATCAGCCGCTGATCTCGAGCTGGAGAGCTTGCTCGGACGCGCGAAAGAGAGCATTTATTTCGGGCTATTTGCCAATCAGACGTCGGCCGCGTGCAACTATCGGGCACCCGCGGCGCACGTGCTCGAATCCTGGAGCGACACGCGCTCCCTCGGCGGCACGACGAGCATCGTTCAACCCATGATTTTGCCGTTGTACGGCGGCCAAACCCCGAGCGAGGTGCTCGCTGTGTTGATCGGTGCCGAGCAGCCGTCCGCTCATGAGCTGCTCAGGGACTTTTGGCGCGAGCAGCGCCCTAATGACTTCGAATCATTTTGGGAAACCACCCTTTCTCGCGGCACCGTAGAAGGCACGGAAATCGCGCCCGTGACGAGCCCTTCCTTGTCTTGGGGTTGGCTTCGGCAGCTTGTCGAAAGCACCCCCGCGCCGGGTGGCGTCGAGCTCAACTTGATCGCCGACACTCGGTTACATGATGGTCTGCTCGGCAACAGCCCTTGGCTGCTCGAGCTGCCCTGTCCCGTGACCAAGCAGTGCTGGGGCAATGCTGCGCTGATCGCGCCCGCGCTGGCGCGCCGCCTGGGCGTCTCGAACGGGCAGGTGCTCGAGCTGACGCGAGGCGGGCGTACCGTCGCGCTGCCCGCGTTGATCGTACCCGGGCACGCGGACGCCGCACTGACGCTCGCCCTAGGTTGGGGCCAAAAGTACGAATCAGGCCAGGAGTCGTTCGGTGTGAGCGGCTACCGGCTGATGGCGTCGAACGAGCAGGCGGTAGCGCCATTGCAAATTCGTGTGACGGGCCAACTGGACGAGCTGGCGCTCACCCAAGACACGATGAGCCTCGGTGAATCTGCCGATTCGATTCTCCTCTCGAGTACGCTGGCGGACTACCAGAAAGCGCCCAAAGCACTGACTCCCAAGCTGAAGCGTCCGCTCAGCATGTACGCATCGGATGCCCCCGAGTCGGAGCGCCAGTGGGGCATGACTATCGATTTGAACGCGTGCACGGGTTGTAGCGCCTGCGTGGTCGCGTGTCAGGCGGAGAACAACATCCCCTCCGTGGGCAAGAACGGCGTGCTCAAGCATCGCGAGATGCACTGGCTGCGCGTCGATCGTTACTTGGGCGGGAGCGAGGCGGCGCCGCGCGTGCTGGTCGAGCCCATGGCCTGCCAACACTGCGAGAAGGCGCCCTGTGAATACGTGTGTCCTACGGGCGCGACGACGCACTCGACGGACGGTTTGAACCAGATGGTTTACAACCGCTGCGTCGGGACGCGCTTTTGCTCCAACAATTGCCCGTACAAGGTGCGCCGCTTCAACTGGTTCGACTACCACCAAGGCGAAGCGTCGCCGCGTGAGCTCGCAGAAAATCCCGAAGTCACGGTGCGCGCGCGTGGCGTCATGGAGAAGTGCTCGTACTGCGTGCAGCGCATCCGCAAAGCAGAAATTGCCGCTAAAGTCGGGCATCGCCCGCTCCTCGATCAGGATGTCCGCACGGCTTGCGAGCAGGCGTGCCCGACGCAAGCCATCCGCTTTGGCGACATCAATGACGCTCGATCGGAGGTGGCAGCGCTGCGCCAAAGCGAGCGCGCATTTCAGGTCCTGCCCGAGCTGGGAGCCGTGCCGCGCACGCGTTACTTGATGAAGCTCACGAACCCCAATCCGGAGCTCAAATGAGCTCCGGGCCCGTCGCCGAGGTGCCGCTTTGGCCGGCGCCAGATTACAGCGCGCCGCCCGACGAAATGGCGCTGCTGCCGCATCCCCAGAGCGATGCGGCGCTCACGGCGGAGCTGCTGGACAAAGTGTTGCACCCGCCGCGCTGGTTGGGCCCCGCGATCTTGACTACGGGTGCGGGGAGCACGGTGCTGCTCGCTGCCGTCGTCTACACGTTGATCACTGGCATTGGAGTGTGGGGCAACAACATCCCGGTCGCTTGGGCGTTCGGCATCACGAACTTCGTGTGGTGGATCGGCATCGGCCACGCCGGCACGTTCATCTCGGCCTTCCTGCTGCTGCTCGAGCAGAAGTGGCGCACGTCGATCAACCGCTTCGCCGAGGCCATGACCCTTTTTGCCGTCGTGCAGGCCGGGTTGTTTCCACTCTTGCACATGGGGCGAGCGTGGTTCTTTTATTGGCTGGTGCCGTATCCCAGTACGATGGGGATCTGGCCGCAATTCCGCAGCTCCCTCACTTGGGACGTAGCGGCGGTCAGCACCTACCTCACGGTGTCACTGCTGTTCTGGTATCTCGGTTTGATTCCAGATCTCGCGGCGATGCGTGACTACGCGCCCGAACGCTGGCGGCGCAAGGTGTACGCGGTCTTCGCGCTCGGCTGGCACGGCTCGGCGCAAACGTGGCGGCGGCAGCGCATTGCGTACGGCGTATTGGCGGGTATCGCAGCGCCGCTCGTCGTCTCCGTGCACAGCATCGTGAGTATGGATTTCGCGATTGGTGTGCTGCCCGGTTGGCACTCCACCATCTTTCCGCCGTACTTCGTCGCAGGCGCCATTTACTCGGGGTTCGCCATGGTGCTCACGCTGTTGATCCCGGCTCGACGCCTGTACCACCTGGAACACGTGGTCACGACCGATCACCTGGACAAGATGGCCAAGATGCTGCTCGTGACAGGGTCGCTCGTCACATATGCGTATATGGTCGAGACGTACCTGGCCTGGGTTGGTGGGGATTCCTTCGAGCGCCATATGCTCTTGCAGGTGCGCCCGCACGGTCAATTCGCGCCCTTGTTTTGGACGGTGATCGCCTGCAACTGCGGCTCTCCACTGTTCTTGTGGAGCCGCCGTGTGCGGCGCAGCGCGCTGTGCCTGTTTGCACTCACGCTGTCCATCCAACTGGGTATGTGGCTCGAACGGCTGATGTTGATCATCACCTCGTTGAGCGCTGACTTTTTGCCCTCCGCTGCCCACGGCTACAAGCCATCTTTGATCGACGGCGCGCTCTTGGGCGGTACGCTGTGCTTCTTTCTGTTCCTCTTCTTAGTGTTTCTACGCTTCGTCCCGTTCATCCCTGTCAGTGAGCTCAAGGCGCTGGACTACGAGCTGCGAGGCCGAACGTGAGCCCTGCTGCGCAAACGGACGTCTGGGCGGAGTTCGAGACCGGACCGCTGGCGCTGGCTGCCGCGCGTCGGTTGCGCGCCCAGGGCTACGGCCAGCTGGAGGCCTTCACCCCGTACCCCATGCCGGAGCTCGAGGAAGTGTTGGGCTTGAAGCGGCCGCGCCTGCTTTTGTCTCTCGTGCTCGCTGCAGCGTGTCTGGGCGGCGGGCTCGCTTTTCTACTCATGTGGTGGACGGCTGCGCGCAGCTATCCGCTGAACGTGGGCGGCCGACCGCTCAATTCGTTCGTTACGGACATCCCGATTATGTTCGAGTCGGCGGTGCTCAGCGCAGCTATCACCGCTTTCTTGGGCAGCTTGTTTTTTTCGGGCATGCCGCGGCTGCGCGACCCGCTCGATGTCATTCCGAGCTTCGCGCGCACGTCGATCGATCGCTTTTGGATCGGCGTCCGGGACGATCAACCTGAAGCGCGCGAGCCGTTGTCACGATTGTTGGAGCAGCTGGGAGCCGTGCACGTTCACCGCGTCGAGGCTGGACCATGAGCATGCATCCGGCAACGGCTTGCAAGCTTGGGCTGTGGTTGGGCGCTGGCTTGCTCTCGGCCTGCGACAATCGACAGGCGTTTCACGAGCCGAACCCAGGTCTAGAGCGCATGCTCATGCAACCGCGCGGGGAGCGCTACGGGGCGAACTCCACGTTCGCGGACGGCCGCACGATGCGCCCTCCGGTGCCAGGCACCGTCGCGCGCGAACAGTCCTTCATTGGCCAAGGCCCGGTCGAAACTGGGCGTGACGACGCGGGCTACCTGCAGGACATTCCGCTACCCGTGACGCGCGCTTTCTTGCAAAGTGGGCGTGTCGCGTTCGAGCGCGTGTGCGCGACTTGTCACGGCGTGCTGGGCGACGGCAACAGCGTCGTCGCCGAGAAAATGGAGCTGAGAAAGCCGCCGTCTTTACACGAAACGCGCATTGCACAGCTGCCTGCCGGCAAGGTTTTTCACGTGGCTTCGGTCGGTTATGGTTTGATGCCCGGCTACGCAGCGTTGCTCGGCGTCGACGAACGCTGGGCCGTAGTCGGCTACCTAGACGCGCTGCGCTTGAGCCAGGCCGTGCCCGTCCTGACCCTGCCTGCGGCGCTGCAGGCTGAGCTGCGAAAGGCGGCGCCGTGAACCGAGCTCGCGCTTGGCTGTGGCCTACGCTGGGCCTGCTCACGGTTGGCGTCGCACTGTCGGTCATCGGCATGCGCTACGCCCCGGTCGAGCAGGCGTGCGCCTATCTTGCCGCTTTCGGTTTCGTGGCGAGTAGCGTGGTCGGTGGCTTGGCTTTGCTCGCCATCACATATGTCGTGGGTGCGCGCTGGTTCGTCGTGCTGCGTCGCTTGGGCCTAGGCTTGGCCGCGCCTGCGGCCGTGTTGCCGATCCTCTTCCTTCCGGTCGCGCTGAGCGTGGCGCTTATTTATCCTTGGGCCGGCGCACCAATGGCCAGTGCCGAAGCCGTTGTCGCGGCTCACCGAGCGCAGATCTTCGGTCGCCCTTGGATGAGCGCGGGGCCATTCTTCGTACGCGCGGCGTTGTATCTGCTGGTCTGGGTCGTCATCGCAGAAATTCTGCGCCGCGCCGCGCGCGCGCAAGATCGCGGTATGGCATCCTGGTTTCTTACGCGCCGTTCGGCAGTCAGCGCCGCTGCTCTGCCAGCGCTAGGGCTCACTGGCTCTTGGGCGGCGTTCGACTGGCTGATGTCCGCCGTACCGGGCTGGAACATGACGAGCGTCGGCCTGTACGTCCTGACGGGTGGGTTCGCGTCGGCGCTGGGCGTGCTCGCAGTCGTCGTCGAGCGCGCGCGCCGACACGGCATGCTACCGAAGGAGGTGGGCGCAGCGCACAGCTTGGCCTTGGGGCGGCTGCTGTTCGCAGCAGTCTGCCTCTGGGCCTACATCGCCGTGTCGCAATTGATCATCGTATGGATTGCCAACGTACCAGCGGAAGCCGCGTTCTACGTGCCGCGCGCGCGCGGTGCCTGGCGATACCTGGCGGCACTGCTGCTCGGCGGCCACTTCATCGTGCCATTCCTGCTGCTGCTGTCGCGCACGTGGAAGGAGCGCACCGCCTTCGTGGCGGGTCTGGGCGGCTGGATCGTCGTCATGCACGCGGTCGATATGTATTGGCTGATCGCTCCGAGCGCGAGCCCGGAACCATCGGTGTTAGGGCTTGGTCCGTTCCTGGTGCTCGGCGCACTTTCGCTAGTCACCGGCATCGCGCGCTCATCGTCCGACCCTGCTTTTCCTGCGCGGGATCCCGACCTTGCGCGCTCATTGGGGTACGAGTCGCCATGACCGAGTCTGGGCCGCTCCGACAAGAGCCGGACCTCGTGCCCGGTCCGCGCCTGCTGCGGCTGGCGGGCATGGCCATCGCCGTGTCGGCGCTGGGCGTGATCATTTCGTGGCGCATGCTGCGCGTCGACCCGAGCGCGCTCGCGCGCGTCCACCCGGTTTCGAGCGCGGCCTTCGCGGTCGGTACCCCCGAGCAAACGCCAATCGAGACCACCGAGCGCGGGCTGACCATGCGCTCGGAGCAGAAAAAGCAGCTCGCTAGCTACGGCTGGGCCGACCGCGCTGGCGGCATCGCCAGAATTCCCATCGAGCGCGCAATGGAGCTACGTGCCGAGGGGCAGCGCTAATGCTCGAGCTATTTCGCAAGCTCTTCGACCTGCCGCCCGGCGCGTCGTCATTTGCCGATGGGGTCGACTGGCTGCATCTGTTCGTGATCGGCTCGACCTTGCTCGGGGTCTCGGTGATCACGTTGCTCGCGCTCGTATTCGTGATCCGCTACCGACAGCGGCCGGGTGACCATTCGACTCCGGTGGTTCGCGTAACGGGCAAGCGCGAGGCCGTGCTGGTTTTTGGCACGCTCGCGCTCTTCTTGCTGTGGTGGGTGCTGGGCTACCGGCAATACCTAGCGATGAGAGAGCGCCCGGCCGGCGCCGACGCGGTGTACGTGACTGCCAAGCAGTGGATGTGGAAGTTCAGTCACAGCCACGGTCAAATCGAGAACGACGTGCTGACCGTGCCCGTTGGGCGCCCGGTCGAGTTGATCATGATCTCGCGGGACGTGATCCACAGCTTTTACGTGCCTGCCATGCGCGTCAAGCAAGACGTGTTGCCCGGACGCTACGTCACGCTCTGGTTCAAGCCGGTACGCGTCGGCACGTACCCGATCTATTGCGCAGAATATTGCGGCGTTTTGCACTCGGGCATGCTCGGCGAGGTCGACGTTTTGACGGACGCCCAATACAGCCGTTGGCTGGGTGACGCAGCGCGAGCAGAATCGTTGGCCGACGTGGGGCGGGCGGCGGCGGTGAAACACGCCTGCTTGTCGTGCCACACGATCGACGGTCAAAAACACATCGGTCCGACCTGGAGCAAGCTGTACGGTTCAGACGTCACGCTCAGCGACGGCCAGCACGTCGTTGCCGACGCCGCCTACCTCACCGAGTCGATGATGGACCCGGCCGCGCACATCGTTCAGGGCTATGCGCCCATCATGCCCACCTATCTCGGCTCGCTCGATTCCGCCGACACCGCGGCCATCGTCGAGTACATCCGTTCGCTGCAGGACGCGCCGGTGAGCCCGAGTATCCGGTTGCCGGCTCTGCAGGTCGCGCCAACAACATCCGCCGCATCCAGTCAGCCAGGTGCCCCGTGACCATCGCAGTCGAGCCCGTTCAGACCGCTAGAGCCGCTTCCGCGAGCTACGCTACGGAGCAAAAGAGTATCCGCTCTTGGCTCTTGTCCACGGATCACAAGCGGATCGGCGTTTTATACTTCGTCGCCACGACCTTTTCGCTCGCGCTCGGAGGCGTGTTCGCGCTCTTGCTGCGCATCGAGCACCTCACGCCGGGCCCGACCATCATGACCGCCTTGACCTACAATCGCCTGTTCACGCTGCATGGCGTGACGATGGTCTGGCTGTTCATGATCCCGAGCATCCCGGCGACGTTTGGTAACTTTTTGTTGCCGATCCAGATTGGCGCGACGGAAGTCGCATTTCCGCGGCTCAACCTGCTGAGCTTTTGGATCTACGTGCTCGGCGCGTTGGTCGTGCTCGGGGCGATGTGGCTCGGCGCGCTCGACACGGGCTGGACGTTCTACACGCCTTACAGCGCCAAGTCGCCCTCGGCGGTGGTCCCGACGTTGATCGGTATCTTCATCGTGGGCTGGTCGACGATCCTCACGGGCATCAACTTCATCGTCACCGTGCACACGATGCGCGCCCGCGGCGTCGGGTGGATGCGCATGCCGCTGTTCACTTGGGCTTTGTACGGCACGAGCATCATTCAGGTGTTGGCGACGCCTGTGCTCGGCTTGTCGCTGCTCGTGGTCATGTTCGACCACGCGCTTTCTTGGGGTTTGTTCGACCCAGCGCGCGGGGGCGACCCAGTGTTGTACCAACACCTGTTCTGGTTCTACTCCCACCCGGCCGTGTACATCATGATTTTACCAGCCATGGGCGTCGTGAGTGAGGTCATCTCCACTTTCGCCCACAAGAATCCATTTTCTTACAAGGCGATCGTCTATTCCACACTCGGTATCTCGTTCGTCGGCTTTTTGACGTGGGGCCACCACATGTTCGTTGCGGGGATGTCGGCCTTCGATGCCGGCGCATTCGGCGTGTTGTCCATGCTGGTGGCCATCTTCAGCGCAGTGAAGGTGTACAGCTGGGTCTCGACCTTGATCAAAGGCTCGATCGTCTTGGCGACGCCACTTCTATACGTGTTCGGGTTTCTATTTCTGTTCATGTTCGGTGGCATGACGGGCGTTGCCGTCGCGACCATGAGCCTCGACGTGCACTGGCACGACACCTACTTCGTGGTCGCTCACTTTCACTTCGTGATGGTCGGCGGAACCTTGACCGCGTGGCTTGCCGCGCTCCACTATTGGTTCCCCAAAGTGACCGGGAAAATGTATTCCGAGCGCTTGGGCACGCTCGGCTTTGCGCTGGTGTTCGGCGGCTTTTTTGCCACGTTCGTGCCGCAATTTTTGCTAGGCAACGGCGGCATGCCGCGGCGCTACTACAATTACCCGGCGCACTTCCAAACCCTGCACGTGGCTTCCACGCTCGGGTCTTGGGTGCTCGCCTCAGGCATGCTGCTCACGCTCGGCTATCTGATGCACGCACTGCTCCGGGGCCCCAGCGCCGGTGCCAATCCATGGAGTTCACGCAGCTTCGAATGGCGCACGAGCTCACCGCCCCCAGAAAAAAACTTCCATGGCGAGCCGGAGCTAGAGCTCGACGCCTATGACTACACGACCCCCTGGCAGCCTTTGGATAGCAGCCGATGACCGACGCCGCGCACGCCGCTCATTTCGAATCGGCCGCCCGCCAAGAGCACGCGGCACGCTTCGGGATGTGGGTGTTTTTGGGCAGCGAGCTATTGTTGTTTGCGGGGCTGTTTGCGCTCTACGGAGCGGGTCGCGCGGCTAACCCGGGCGCATTCCGCGAGGGCATCACGCACGCAACCAAGACGCTCGGCTCGATCAATACTGCGGTCTTACTGGTCAGCAGCACGTCTGTCGCGCTGTCCGTCGAGCTCTTGAGGCGGGGGCGGCAGAAGCAGAGTATCGCCGCCCTGTGCGTGACCATCCTGCTCGGCATCGTGTTCCTTGCCCTCAAACTGACGGAGTACGGCGAGCACTTTCGAGAGGGCATTTCCCCGGGCGGTGCAGGCTACTTTTTCGCACTCCACCAAGCGCCTGGCCTGGCTCTGTTTTGGAGCTTGTATTTCATCTCCACCGGGCTGCATGCGGTTCATGTCTGCGTGGGCCTCGTGCTGCTCGGCCTGACCACTCGGCGCGTTCTACAGGGGCACATCCACTCGGCTCGTTTCTACACACTGCACAATGCAGCTCTCTACTGGCACTTGATCGATCTGGTGTGGATCTTTCTCTGGCCGCTCTATTACCTGTCATGACGCCGGCTCGCTCCGCCAACGGCCCCTCTCTCGGAGGCCTCGTTCTTACCGGCGCGCTGCTGCTCGGGCTGGCGGCGTTGAGCTACGGGCTCTCTTTCATGCAACTTGGCGCGCTGGGCTTGCCCGTGGCGTTGCTGATTGCGGCGTGCAAAGCGCTGACAGTGCTGTTCGTGTTCATGGATTTTGGTGCCCTGTCGGCCTCGGCCAAGTTGGCGGCCGCGGCGGCGTTGCTCATGGTAGCGCTGCTGCTCGGTTTGATGATCACTGACGTCGCGACGCGCGAGCGCGCGCCGCTGCCGCCCCCGAACACGAGCTCATGAGCTTGCGCACCGGTGCCGGCCGCGCAGGCACCGGGTCAGCGCGCCTGCTCGCGCGCCACGACGTCGTTGAGCTCACCCCCGAACAAAATCACCCAGCCGGCGAGAAACAGCCAAACGAGCAGCACGATCACTGCCCCCAGGCCGCCGTACAGGGCGTTGACGGTCGGAAACCGGGATACGTAGAGCTTCAGCGCGCCGGAGGCGAGCAAGAGCAAAGCCGTGGCAGTGACACTGCCTGGTGTGAACAGGGTGAACGGGTGCTTCACGTTCGGGCCCAAATAGTAAATGAGCGCAAACGCGAAGTGAAGCGCCGACACGATGACTACCCAGCGCAACACCGCAAACGTCGTCAGTAGCGTTTGGCTCCAACCCAGCCGATCGCCAATATAGGATTGCAGCATGCCGCCAAACACGGCAAGCGAAAGAGCGGCGATCACCAAACCGAAAAACGCCAGCGCCAAGAGTGCCGCCAAACCGCGCAGGCGCGGGAAGGAGCGGTCCTCCTGCACCTCATAAACGACGTTCAGCTGCCCAATCACACCGGACACTCCACTGGCCGCCGACCACATCGCGAACAGCAAGCTGAACCAATGCAGCCGCCCGCGACCGGAGGCAGACAGCGCGCTCATCACCAGCACGTCGGCGCTGGCACCCGGCAGAGTTTGATGAATCAGATCCGTGACGGCCTGTTGTAAGTGGGGAACGGGCAAAAGTGGCAGCACGCTGAGCCCGAAGATCGCCCCGGGAAAGAGCGCTAGCGCCATGTAGAACGCGAGCGCCGCAGCGCCCTGCGCGACGTGATCTTCAGTCAGCTCGTGCCACAAGTGTTTGAGTACGCGTTTTCCCTCGAGTTTTTGGCCGGGCACGTGCTTCCTGAAGCGAATCGCGTGCCAGCGCTGCGTCCCGCCTCGCTCCTCGAATGGTTGGCACCACTTATGCTTGTCGCTGGCGCATGATTGCTATTGGAAAACGGCGTTGGGCGATCGCAGAGGGCTATATTCCGGAAGGCAGTCACGGGCCGGCTCCCGACATGACGAGTCACGAGGCGGCCTGCCTACTGAACAGTTCGGACAGCGATGCGCTCGTGACCTTGACCATTTTTTTCACGGATCGGGAGCCGGCCGGGCCGTACGAGCTGACCGTCCCCGCCCGACGTTCGAAGCACGTTCGTTTCAATGCGCTAAGTGACCCCGAGCGCATCCCACACAGCACGGAATACTCCGCGCTGATCGAGTCGAATGTGCCCATCGTGGTGCAACATACCCGCCTCGATTCTCGGCAGAGCGAAAACGCGCTGATGACCACGATCGCGTTCGGTCAAGACTGACGCGCAGCAAGTGCCGAGCACCGAGCGGCGCGCAGCTCTGCAGTCAGCACCGCCGGGCCATTCGGCACGCACTTTGCGTTGTTCACGAGGCGGAATTCGTCCGCGTAACTCGTGCCAACCGACTTTGGGATGCGAGGCTGCTCTCGCGGATCTGGAGACGCTCATGAACGTCAGTGATTACTTGCTCAAGCGCCTCAGTGCCTGGGGCGTCCGTGTCGTCTACGGTTTTCCGGGCGACGGCATCAACGGCATCATGGGCGCATTCAACCGAAACGATCACGGCGTCCGCTTCATCCAAGCGCGCCACGAAGAAATGGCCGCCTTCATGGCCTGCGCCCACGCCAAGTTCACGGGTGAAGTTGGCGTCTGCTTGGCGACCTCGGGCCCTGGCGCCATTCATCTGTTGAACGGCCTGTACGACGCAAAGATGGATCACGCCCCGGTGGTGGCCATCGTGGGGCAATCAGCACGCACTGCACTCGGCGGCAACTATCAGCAAGAGGTCGACCTGCAGAGTCTCTTCAAAGACGTCGCACATGAGTACGTGCATACCTGCATGACGGCTGAATCGGCCGGCACGCTGCTCGACCGCGCAGTCAGAATCGCCAAATCCCAGCGCACGGTCACCTGCATGATCGTGCCCAAAGACGTGCAGGAGCTGGACGCGGTGGTCGAGACCCCGCACGAGCACGACATGGTCCCCACGTCGCTCGACTACGCCGATGCGCGGGTGGCGCCGCCGCTTTTGCAATTGCGTCGCGCTGCGGAGCTGCTGAACGCCGGTGAGAAGGTCGCGATGCTCATCGGCAATGGTGCCAAGGACGCAACGGATGAAGTGATCGCCGTAGCCGAGGTGCTCGGCGCAGGCCTGGCGAAGGCCCTGCTCGGCAAAGCGGTCGTGCCCGATGACTTGCCGTACGTGACCGGCGCCATCGGCTTGCTCGGCACGCGCCCCAGCTGGGAGATGATGACCCATTGCGACACGTTGCTCATGGTCGGCTCGAGCTTCCCCTACGCCGAGTTCCTGCCCAAGGCCGGACAAGCCCACGGCGTGCAGATCGATATCGACGGGCGCATGGTTGGTATGCGTTTCCCGATGGATGTGAACTTGGTCGGCGATGCCAAGGAAACACTGCGCGCGCTCTTGCCCATGCTGGATCAGAAAGCCAGGGGCGCGTGGCAAGAGAAGATCGCAAAAGACAATCAGGAGTGGCAAGCGTTGCTCGCCGAACGCGCCGCGGTCGAGGCCAATCCGATCAACCCGCAGCGGGTCTTTTCCGAGCTTTCTCCACTACTGCCCGACCGTTGTATCATCACGTCTGACTCTGGCTCCGCCGCCAACTGGTTCGCCAGGAACTTACAGTTGCGTCGGGGCATGATGGCGAGCCTGTCCGGCGGCTTAGCGACGATGGGACCGGGCGTGCCCTACGCTATCGGAGCGAAGTTTGCCTATCCGGATCGACCCGTCATTGCTCTGGTGGGCGACGGCGCGATGCAGATGAACGGCAACGCCGAGCTAATCACGATCGCCAAGTATTGGCGTGAGTGGGCGGATCCTCGATTGATCGTGCTCGTGCTGGAGAACCTGGATTTGAATCAGGTGACGTGGGAGATGCGGGCGATGGAGGGCGACACGCGCTACGCGGCCTCGCAAGACATTCCCGCCTTCCCGTACGCGCGCTACGCGGATTTGATCGGCTTGCAGGGCATCGAGGTCACCGAGCCCAGTCAGATCAAAGACGCGTGGCTGACGGCCTTGTCCGCGACGCGGCCGGTCGTCATTCAAGCCCGCGTGGATCCAGACGTTCCGCCGTTTCCGCCCCACATCACCCTCAAACAAGCGCGGTCGTTCGGCATGAGCCTGCTGAAGGTGGACTCCGAGGAGGGCGGTATCATCCGTCAGGCGATCCATCAAATGTTCCCGAGCACGGGCAAAAAGTCAGAGCCGTGACCGGCTTCGCACTCTACGCCCGCACCCCGGACCACGGAGTTCGGCGATGAAGCTTCGTGAAACGCTACTTGACGAAGGAGCACACGAATTTGGACGGGCTCAGGGGCAGCGAGGGCGCGTTCCTCGCTTGCAGGCCCTGAGCGTTTGGGTCCACGTTCCAGCGGCGGGCAGGCGCGGCCGCTGAGCTAGCTGGCTGGGGCGCGTGGCCTTGCGCCGCGCGCCTTGGACCGCGCGCCCGTTCCCACGTGGCCCCCCATCAACCTCGTCTGCGGGCTACCCAGAGCGCTCCGATGCCCGCGATCACGAGTAAGCCGGCGAGGCTGGCGACGCGCGCGCGGCGTATGGAATGCATCACCACTGCCTTGCGCTGTGCCGCGATTTGCCGCTCTGGATGAGCGGCCGTGTTTGCTGCATGCGTCGGCTCGAGTGCCATTTTCAGCACCTCCGCCAGATGCAGCCCGCGGCGGCCGGTGCCTTGTTCGATTTGCGTTCGACAGCTAAAGCCGTCCGCCAAAATCAGCACGCCGTCGTCCGCTTGGCGCACCTCTGGCAAGATGACGCGCTCGCCGCAATCCGAAGAAATTTGATACTTGTCCGCTTCGAAGCCGAATGAGCCCGCGAGGCCACAGCAACCCGACGCTGGTTGTGACACGTCAAGGCCCATCTTCTCGAACACCTGCTTCTGCGGCTGGAAACCCAGCACGGACTTATGATGGCAGTGCCCCTGCACGATGGCGCGTCGTTCGAAGCGCGGCAGACGGTCAGCCGCATGCTCGAGCAAAAATTCACTGAGCAAAAAGGTTTGCGCGGTCAGGCGCTTACCGGCTTCACGCTCGGGCATCAAGCTCGGCAGCTCGTCTCGGAATACGGAAGCGCAGCTCGGCTCCAGCACGACGATGGGCGTGCCTGCCTCGAGGTATGGTTGCATGACACGTAAAATGCGCTCCAAGTAGAGCTTGGCGGCGTCGAGCATGCCGTAGTCGTACAGCGGCCTGCCGCAACACAGCTTCTGCTTCGGGATGATGACTTCGAAGCCGAGTGTTTCGAGCACCTCTGTGGCGGCGCGCGCCGTGTCCGAGTAGAAGTAGTTGTTGAAGGTGTCCGGCCAGAGCACCACCCGTTCGCGCGTACCGCTCGCGCGCGGGCGGCGCTCGAACCAAGTGCGGAAGGTCTCGGGAGCGAAGGTCGGGATCGCGCGCTGTTGCGTCATGCCGGCCAGCGCTTTGAGCCCTCCACGGCTGACGGGGGACTGCGTCAGCAGATTGACCAAGCCGGGCATGACGCTCGCAAGCCGAGCCCAGAGGTCGATCAAGCCGAAGGCGTAGGCGTGGCGTGGGCGGACGCGGCCGTCGTAGTAGTGCGAAAGAAACTCCGCCTTGTACGTGGCGACGTCTACGTTTACCGGGCAGTCACCCTTGCAGCCCTTGCAGGACATGCACAAATCGAGCGCTTCTTTCACGTTTTCGTCGCGAAAGCGCTGCTTGATGGGGACCTTGTCCGCGCGCAGCATTTCCCAAAGCAAGTGCGCGCGACCGCGGGTGGAGTGGCGCTCCTCACGCGTGACCATGAAGCTCGGGCACATCGTGTCTTGATCCCCCTCGCCATTCAGGCGCCGGCACTTGCCTACGCCGACGCAGCGCAGCGTCGCGTCGGCGAAGCTGCCGTGGTCTTCGGGGAATTGAAAATGAGTTTTGGGCTGCCACGGGTCGTAGTCGGTCCCGAGGCGTAAATCGCGATCGAGCGGGCGCGCGTCCACGATCTTGCCGGGGTTCATGCGGCCGTCGGGGTCCCAGATTGCTTTGAACTCGCGAAACGCTTGCACGAGCTCTGCGCCGAACATGATCTCGAGTAGCTCGCCGCGGCTTTGCCCGTCGCCGTGCTCGCCCGAGATGGAACCCTGGTATTTGCCGCAGATGAGCTGAGACGCTTCGACCATGAAGCTCCTGTAATGCGCCAGGCCTTGGGCACTGAGCAGGTCGAAGCTGATGCGACAGTGCACGCAGCCCATGCCGAAGTGCCCGTAAAGTGCGGCCTTCAGCTGGTACTTATCCAGGAGCGCCCGCAGATCCCGCAAGTATTCACCGGTGCGGAGTGGCGGAACTGCCGAATCCTCGAGCCCGGGCCAGGCGTTCGGCTCGCCGGGCACGAACGCCGTGGCGCCGAGCGCCGCTTCGCGCACGCCCCACAAGTGCTGCTGCTGCTCGCGATCCAAGATGAGCTTGCTGTCGACCAGCTGCTTCGGCTCCGTCTTTACGGCGTGGAGCAGCTGTTCGGCACGTGAGCGCGCGTCGGCGGCGTCGTGCGCGCTGAGCTCCACGAGCAGCCAGGCCTTGCCTTTGGGCAGCACGCCCAAAAACTTTTGCTGGCGCATGTGCTTCTTCACTACGTGGTCGTACAAGATTTGATCCATGCCTTCGACCGCGGTCGGGTTGAAGGGCAGCACTTGCTCCACGTGGTCGGCGGCGTGCTCGATGGTGTCGTAGCCGAGCGCCACGACCACGCGCTCGCGATAAAAGTCGACCAGGTGAAGCGTCGCGTCGAGCATCGTGACGCACGTGCCTTCGCTCCCCACTAGCGCTCGGGCTAGGTTGATGCGGCCGTCTGCGTCCGGCAGGAGTTGATCGAGATTGTAGCCCGACACCCGGCGCGGAAGGTTCGGAAACCGTTCGCGAATTTGTGATGCGTAGCGGTCACGCAAGGCGCGCAGCGCAGTGTAAATGCGACCTTCGGTCGTGGGCGCTTGGGCGCGCTCTGCAAACTCTGCTTCCGTGAGCCAACCCAAACTCAGCTGAGTGCCGTCGTACAACGCGACGTCCATGGCTTCCACATGGTGCACTGCGATGCCGGCTTGCTGCGCGCGCATGCCCCCGCAGTTGTTGCCCAGCATGCCTCCGAAGCAACAATGAGTGTGCGTGGCCGGCTGGGGACCCCAGGTGAGCCCACGCGGCTCCGTCTGCTCGGTCAAGGAATCACAAATCACGCCTGGCTCCACGTGCGCTTGGCGTTTTGCTTCGTCGAACCAGAGCACGTGATTGAAGTGCTTGGACACGTCGAGCACGACGGTTTCATTGCAGGTTTGCCCCGCGAGGCCGGTGCCACCGGCGCGCGCCAATACGGGCACGCCGTAGGCATGGCAAGCGCGCAAAGTAGCCAACACGTCAGCGCGGGATGTCGGCAGCACGACGCCCAGCGGGACGTGCAGATAGTTGGAGGCATCCTGTGCGTATAGGCCGAGCGTGCCTTTGTCGAAGCGGACCTCGCCCTCCACGTCTTTGCGCAGCCGCGCCCAGAGCTGAGGCAAATCCTTCTTCATTCCCGCGGCCTGCTGCAGCGGTTCGCTGCCCCGCACGCGCAGCTGAATCAGTTCCGAGGACGCGACACTGGTCATGGCTTCGATGCTCCTTGGCGCTTCAGTGCGCTCTTACCTCTACGTGCGAGACTTGATAGCGGGCTGCGCGCGCAACATCCAAGTCCAGGCCGAAGCCCGCGCGCCCTGACGCGACTTCCAGATTGCCATCGCCGTTGGGCGCGCGCCCGCCCAACAGCATGGCTTCAATCCGCACGTGGTCGTGAAAGTATTCCAGGTGTCGTACGGTGTCGAAGGCGCAGCCCAGGTGCACATGCAACGCCGGAGCGCAGTGCGTGGAGAGCGGTATCTCGAAAGCTTCCGCCACGTGAGCGGCGCGCAAAAAGCCAGTGACACCCCCGCAGCGCGTGGCATCGAGCTGCAGGACGTCGACCGCGCGCGCCCGTAACATGTTCGAAAAGTAGCCGAGGCGATAGCCGTATTCCCCCGCCGTGATGTCCATGCCTACGGGGGCGTGGCCTTTGACGAAGCGTAGGCCATCGAGATTGTCCGAGGCGACGGGCTCCTCGAACCATGTCACGCCAAAGCGCGCGAATTGTTCGGCCTGCCGCAAGGCCTGCTTCGCGGAGTGCGCGCCATTGGCGTCGACGAACAGCTCCGCGCGCTCGCCAATCGCCTCACGAGCCTCGCGCACGCGCGCTACGTCTTGACCGGGGTGCGCGCCTACCTTGATCTTCACGCTTCGAATCCCTTGCTCGACCCAGTTAGCGAGCTGGCGCTGCAGCGTCTCGCGGTCGTAGGACGTGAAGCCGCCGCTGCCGTACACGGGCACGCCGCTCCGCGCAGCGCCCAGCAGCACGGACAATGGCACCCCGAGCAAGCGCGCTTTCAGGTCCCACAGCGCTAGATCGACGCCGGAAATAGCCATGGCGGTAATGCCGTCTCCGCCCAAATTACGAGTCGCAATGCGCATCTGGCCGTGCGCCGCCTGTGTGGCGAAAGCGTCGCTACCGAGCACGAGCGGTGCGAGTGTGTCTTGAATTAGCTTGGCGGTTGCGCCGTCCGCGTAGGTGTACGCGAGCGAGGTCACACCGCCAGCAGAAGCCTGCACCACCACCAGCGTCGTTTTTTGCCAGCTCAGCGTTCCGTCTTGCTCCGGCAGATCGGTCGGGACTTCGAACGCAGAGATTGCGACGCGGTCGATGAGGCAGGTGGCTAGTGTTGTCATCGGCGCGCACTAGAGATCCAGCTCGGGACAAGCACAGACAATGCCAACGCGCGCACGAAAAGCTGTATTGGCTTATTGGGAGTCCGCATTCGGACCACGCGCGCAAAGGCCACGGTCGTGTTGATTTGACCCAACCATAGCGTCTCTCGCCGCGCGCGTGCCCCGCCTACCGACGCACGTGGGGTTTGCGCAGCGTGCGGCGCGATCGTTGCACGGCGAAAGTATGATTCGGAAAACCCTCGAAGATAGCATCGTGGTCGTCACTGGCGGGTCTGCAGGGCTAGGGCGGGCGACCGCCGTCGCGTTCGCCAAGCGCGGCGCGCACGTAGCAATTCTAGCGCGCGACCTCGACCGTTTGCGCGAGGCCGAGGCCGAGATCGCGCAGTTTGGCGGGCGAGTATTAGCGCTTTCAGTCGACGTCTCGGACCCCGGAGCCGTGCAAGAAGCCGCCGACGAGATCGAGCAAAAGCTGGGGCTGATCGACATCTGGGTCAATAACGCGATGACGACCGTGTTTGCTCCGGTCGAGCAGATCGAACCCGCCGAGTTCAAGCGCGTTACCGAGGTGACGTACTTGGGCTTCGTTTATGGAACGATGGCCGCGCTGAAGCGCATGCGCCGCCGCGACCGTGGCGTCATCGTACAAGTGGGCTCGGCTCTCGCGTATCGTTCCATCCCACTACAATCCGCCTATTGTGGGGCAAAGCACGCCGTGCACGGTTTCACGGACTCGCTGCGTGCCGAACTGATTCACGAGCACAGCCGTATCCACATCACCATGGTGCAAATGCCCGCGCTGAACACGCCGCAATTCGACTGGTGCCTCAGCCGCATGCCGCGCCAATCGCGGCCAGTGCCGCCTATCTTTCAGCCGGAGGTCGGCGCGGAGGCAATTGTCTGGGCAGCAACGCATCGACGGCGCGAGCTGTACGTGGCTTGGCCAGCGCTGAAGACGATCGTCGGCAACAAGCTGTTTCCCGGTTTGGGGGATCGAATGGCGGCGCGGCAGGCGTGGGACGGGCAGATGACCAAGGAGCTGAAATCCGGCTCCGCAGCGGCCAATCTCTTCACACCGGTCAAAGGCGATCCAGGGAGCCACGGGCGTTTCGATGCGCAAGCACGCGCGCGCAGCCTGGAGGTTTGGCTCTCGCAGCATCGCGCTTGGGTCGTGCCCATGTCCTTGGCAGCAGTGGGCGTCGGTATCGCAGCCTATTTGAACGGCAGAAGCGTTGTCTAGCATTGCGAAACCGACTTCGGAGGGGTCGTGCCGGCGCGCTCAAGGACTACGGTCGCGTCAAGGTGAGCGAACTGCCCTGGAAAAACCGTTGCCGTGCCACACCGCCCCGGCCACAAGGCATGTGTGTATGAACGCAGCCGCGCCGTACGTTTCGCGTACGGATGCTGCGTTCATGAAGGCTGCACGCCCGGCGCGTGCGCGCCGCCGGTCACGATTACATCCACGCGCCGATCATAGCCGTAGGATGACGCGGGGCTTTGCCCCTCGGCTCCAGATTCTCCCGCGCTTTTGACTTGGATACGACTCGCACTGAGCCCATTGTCGATCAAAAGCTGTTCGATGCGCTGGGCGCGCTTCATGCCAAGCTCACGATTGTAGCCCGTGGGGCCCCGGTCGTCGGCTCTGCCCACGAGCAAGATGGTTCGATTCGTCATAGTGGGATCATTCATGCAGGCCGCGAACGCGCGCAGCTGAGCGCGATCCTGCGCACGCGTGTGCGCAGAATCGAACGGGAACTTGGGGCTGACGCGACGGCAAGTTTCGTACGAGTCACCGAGCTCGAACGTGATGAAGCGGTCCGCGTCTCGGCCCAGGTCCGGCCAGTCCGGCGAGTATTCCCCCTGCGCGTTGGGAGTCGGCAATTTCGCTGCGGGGCCTTGTTTCGGCGGGCTACAGCCGAGGGCGCAATAGACTAAAACAGCTGCGGCTACTCCGCACCGTATGCTCGCAATATGCATCACGTTTTCCCTTCATCCATCACTGATGGCAAAAGCTAACCGACGACTTGCGACTCGGACCGCGCCGCTCGCGCGGCATTGCGCTGCAGCGCGACCCGGCCCACGTCACACGCCTCGGTGCGTCGGCACCCCCGGATGGCTGGGCGGGTTCACCGCCTCAGTCCGGCGATCTCGCTCGAGAATCGCCCTTCTTTCTTCGTACTGCTCGGTCGTCAATTCGCCAGCGGCGTAGCGACGTTGAAGGACCGCCAGCGGCGACGAATCCTTCAGCACGCGCAGGCGCGTCCGCGGCACTGGCACCGCAAATGCGAACAACGCAATGAGAGCCAACACCCAGAACAACCACCAGAGTCCGCTCATTCCCCAATACGGATAGTATATCATGACGTGACCTCCACATGGCGTAACGCATCAAACGTACCAGGGGTATGTGCACGCATTGATCTGGTAAACCGTCCGGCTTCGGCGCGCTGTTCCGCCCCGAGATGACTACAGCGTGGCTTCTTGCCACCTGTGACGGGCGCCGTAGTCCTCTTGAGTCCCGCGGGGCATCTGGCCCGACCGCCATCTCGTCACGGCTTGTCTGCCACCTTCGGTATTCCCAAGCGTAGCCCAGCGGCATTCATGGCGGCGGAGGCTTCGGTTTCCGTGAGCTTGCCGTCCTTGTTCGTGTCGAACAGCTCGAACACCGTTTTGAGGGGTCCAGAAGCAGCCTCCTGAAATTCGGCTTCGCTCAGAAATTGGTCGTGATTGGCATCGGCAGCGGCGAAGGCCTTCTCGCCAATCGCCTCGGCGCCCTCATTGGCGGCGGCGAGCGCTTCTTGGCGGCTGATCGTGCCGTCCTTGTTGCGGTCGGCCATCTTGAACAAGTCGTTCACGGCCGTGTTGGCAGCGGCCCGTGCGTCCGTCAAAGATAGAGCCTGCCCATAGTTGACGTCGAGCAGTTGGCCCAGTGACTTGAACGGCGCGGCGCCCGTCGATTCACGAGCGCGGGTCAAGAGCTCGGCCAGCGCCGGGTGCTCCTTCAATAGAGCGTTTCTGGCCTCGCGGCCTTCTTCTGGCGTGATCTTCCCGTCGCCGTTCTGATCGGCCCGGAAGAAGGCGCCGCCGAGCACGAGATTGACCATCGACTCGGCCTCTTCGCGCGAGACCTGGCCGTTGCCGTCGGCGTCGGCGAGCGCCATGGCCCGCGAGGCAAGCGAGCTGACCTCCGAGCTAGGCTGGCACGACGCGACGCCCGCCACGGCAACGGAAGCCGGCAGGGGCTGGTCGACCGCAGCTGGGGTGGGCGGCGTCACGGGCGGCGACGGCTGCGCGCTGGGGGTCAAGCGTTCCGGTTCACTTTGCGGTTCGGTGTGACAGCCCAACATCGTCGTGGTCAGTAGCAAAATAGCGGCCAATGGCGTTTTCATGATTCACTTCCTTTCATTCTTTGGTCCACGGTTCGTTGCATGTTCACGGCCCATTCACGTCCGGAGCTCGAGCTGCGCTCAAGGCGGCCAAGGAGCGTGTCAGCCAAGCTCCATCGACTCCGAGATTGAGATTCAGGGTGTCGGGCTGGACCTCGACACCGATGTTTAGCTTTCCGCGCTGGAACAGAAGCACGCCGCGCGCGCCGGCGTCGCCGAGGTAAAGCGCGCCTCGGGCATCGTCTCTCGGCGTTCTCAAGACGATGTTTTGTAAACTGACGAGCTCGGGTCGCAGCCGCACGTCTAGACGCAGGTTGAAGGGCGTGAGAACGAGCTCGCTGAGCATCCAACGCGCACCCGGATCTGGCGGTCCCAGTGCCAGCAAGGCGCTGGCGTCGCTGCCGTTCGCTAACAGTTCGCCCGATAGCCCGAGGCCGCTGTGCGACGACCAGTGCGCCCGATCGAGCTTCAGCACGAGATGCAACGCCTGCTGTGCTTCGGCTTGCACACCACGTGACGAGGCACGCTCGGCGTGAAATTGCCCCCCGCTCAGCCGCAAGCTCGAAGCGCTCGTGTCCAGGTCGTCGATCGTCGTCTTGCCCGCGATCGAAAAGTGTTGCGCTTGGCCATGAAACGCGAATTCCACGTCGGCGCTGTGCAATGACAAAGAGCCAGTCAGGTGGTCGGGGCTGGCTTTTGGCGCCTCTAGATCGAGGCGTAGGCGCGCCTGACGGAATACCCCAGCGCCCAGCAAAACGGGCAGATCGGGCGCTCGCAGCTCTGCACTCTGCAGCTCGACGTAGCTACCCGGTCGCGTCGCGCCGTCGTTCATTCGCAGCTCCACGCTGAGATGGGCGTCGCGCGCGTCGATGTCGGGCCCCGTACCGAGCAGTGCGCCGAGGTTTGCGGTCCTCCAGCGCATGCTGCTGCGGACGCTCAAGCGGCTGCCGTCCGCTCGGCGCCGAGCGCCCTCGCGCTCAGTGATCTGCCAGGCCACATCGCCGTCCAGCGCGGCGAGCGGGGCGTCATCTCGAGACGCCCGCGTCGCTTTTACATTCAGGAAGTGCGCGAACGCCTGCATCTCGAGACCGCCCTCGGCGAGCCTTGCGCGCGTGACCTGCACCTCGACCTGCCCGTCGAGCTTCAGGGCTCCGAGGCCAGCGGACGCGACAGAAATCTTGGCGCGATCCACGCGGATCTGCTGCATGCCGGGTAGGTCGCCGAAGCCTGCCTCCTGGGCCTCGACGCGCGTTGGTGCCGCGCTCCCACGAGCTCGAGCGAGCAACAGCTCACCGGGCCTTTTTACGTGCGCCCTCACGTTCGCGACCTGGAGCGACGCCAGATCGAAAGAACCCCCGATCAACGCCCATAGTTTCATGCGACCCTGGACCGCTTCCGTCGTGATGTCGAAGGCTTGGCTCGCTCCGGACAACTGCATTGCTGCTACGCGCAGATCCCCAGGATAAAGGCTGCGAAAGCCGGTCAGGCGCAAGCTCAGCTCATGCCGCTTGGCAAACGCGACGAGGCGGGCCGGTATCCAGATATTGAATACAGCTAAGTAGGCTAGTTCCAGACCGGCCACTGCCACTAGGCCCCACATCAGCGAACGTACCAAGGAGCGCTGGCGATGCGCCGATAGTAGATTCAGCCGCGGCAATGACACGGCGCTCCCTCACGCGCTCTCGGCGCCGCGTGCCGTACGCGCCTCAGCGAGTCATTTTGCACCGCCTCGCACCGCCTCCGTCCGTGCCCGCTCATTGCGCGGCCGAATGGCGCTCGCTGATTGCCGACCTTGGATCGCGCTGCGGGAGAAGACGTCAATATTGACATATTTTTCAGATCCTTTCGCTGCAACAGCGAAGTAGTCGGGGAGACTCGAGCTTGCATCTTGCGTGCCTAAATCGCAGCGTCATTTGCGCGCCAGCGCTCCTTCGCTCGCTGCAAGGGCTGCGCTGTTCGAGCCTCGGGCGCACTTGCCTCGCTAGCGGCTCTCGGTGCAGCCTATGACGCTCGTCTCAGCTCATGACAGTCTCACTGCTCCTTGGTGAATTGACGGCGGCGCTCGCGCTCGTCGCCATTTCTGGCTACGTTCTGACGCTTCAGATCGAACGTATCGGTGTGCGGTTGCACTTCACCGCGGGCCTGTTGGGGAGCCTCGTGGCGCTCGGTGCCGATTCTCCCGAGCTGTCCTCTGCGATCGCGGCGTTACTGAGTGGTCACGGTGAAGTGAGCATCGGCGTGGTACTCGGCTCCAATATTTTCAACGTCGCGGGCTTGCTTGGCATCAGCGCGCTGCTTGCCAAAGATGGCATTGCGCCCAACCGCCACGGTTTGGCGTTGAATGGTGTCGCTGCCCTGCTGATCACGGTGATGGCCAGTCTGGAGGTCATGAGCTGGGTGCCAGCGTGGCTCGGCTTTTTGCTGGTTTTGCTGGTCTTCGTGCCCTACGGCGTGCTCATCAGTCTGCAGCCCTCACAGCTGGCAGCTTGGCCCATTCCCAGTGCAATTCGTGGTTTTCTGCGCAGAGCGGCGACCGGTGGCGCCGCTGAAAAGCGCCCCAAAGATGGGAAGGCCGAGCGCCAGGCGCCACCAGCACCGGAAGGGGGGGCCCTACTCGAGTTCTTAGCGCCTATCCCCACGCTCGTCGCCGTCATTGCGGGCAGCACGTTGATGGTGCGACGAGCCACGACGCTCGGCGATCGCTGGCACGTCCCCGGGGCAGTGCTCGGCGCGCTGGTCCTCGCCACGCTGACGGGCATTCCGAACCTGGTCGCATCGGTTAGTTTGGCGAGGCGTGGCCGGGGCACTGCGGTCGTGAGCGAAGCGCTGAACAGCAATTCGCTGAATCTGATCTTTGGGTTGAGCTTGCCGGCAGTCTTCGTCGCGCAGGGCTCGCCGAGTAACGTCGCATTGCTGGCGCTCGTGACGCTACTTGTGACGACTGTGCTTGCGCTGCTTTTGGCGAGCCGCCGCTCGGGGCTACGCTGGCCGAGCGGGCTCGGGCTGTTGGCCTCCTATCTGATGTTTGTCGTCGCAGTGTGCGTGCTAGTGCCCCGCATGTGATGTACCATCAACAATCGCAAGCGATTGTCCGCTTCGCGGCATGCGGTTCACTAGGCTGTCTCACCGGGGCTTCGCCCCGGAACCCCACGCCTGCTTCGCAGGCTGCTAGTCCAGCGCGACGGCCAAATACTTCACTTCAACTCACTTGCGCTGCACTAGTGCACTGACGAGCTCCCGATCTCCTGTCAGCTCACGGATAAAATGAAAACGTTTTTAAGCAATTGGTGGGAAAAGCTACGGGGCAGCTATTGGCTCGTGCCCTCGCTGTTGGCGCTCGGCGCCGTCGCTCTTTCGGCCCTGACACTGCACATCGACACCGAAATCAATCCGAAGTGGGCGCGTGGCTCCGCCTGGGTCTGGGGCGGTGGCGCCGAAGGCGCGCGCAGCGTGCTGGCAACGATTGCCAGCTCCACCATCACCGTTGCGGGGGTCGTCTTCTCGATCACCATCGTGACGTTGACGTTGACGTCGTCACAATTCGGGCCGCGCTTGCTGCGCAACTTCATGAACGACCACGGCACGCAGCTCGTGCTCGGGGTGTTCGTGGCAACCTTCCTTTATTGTCTACTGGTGCTGCGCGCCATCCGCGGGACGGACGAAGTCACGGTTGTGCCTTTCCTTTCCGTGACCTGCGGAGTGGTGCTTGCCGTCGCCAGCGTCGGTTTTCTGATTTACTTCATCCATCATATCTCCACCTCGATCATCGCGGAGAACGTGGTCGCGCGCGTGGCCGATGATTTGCGAGCCAATATCGATCGCCTCTACCCGGAAGGTGAAACAGGCGCGCCCACGGCGTCCGACGAGCAGCGCGTACCGCCGGAGTTTGCGCGCGGTGAGGCCGAGCCGATCGTCTCGGACAAGAGCGGCTTCATCCAAGCCGTTGCGCTCGAAAACGTGCTCGAGCTGGCGCGCGAAAGCAGCGTAGTCGTCCGTTTGCTGCGTCGGCCCGGGGAGTTCGTTGCGGAGGGTGCCTTGCTTGCGGACGCCGTGCCACGCGAAAGTGTGAGCTCGGAGCTGAAAGAGGCCCTGCTGGCTCAGGTTTTCTTCGGGCACGACCGAACACCCACGCAAGACATCGAGTATTCGATCGATCAACTGGTGGAGGTCGCCGTTCGCGCCCTCTCGCCCGGCGTCAATGATCCGTTCACCGCCATCACCTGCATCGAATGGCTGGGCGCTTCTCTGATTCAAATCGCACGACGCCGTATTCCGTTACCGTGGCGGAGCGACGCCGATGGCGCGCTGCGCGTCATCACCAGCGCCACGGACTTTGCCGGCATTGCCGGCTCAGCCTTGAACCAGGTGCGGCAATATGGCGCGAGCAGTGTGGCCGTGACCGTGCGCCTGCTGAACGTGCTGACGCGTATTGGCCCACACGTGATCCGGGCGAACGACCGGAGCGTGCTGCTGGGGCATGCGCGCGTGGTGTATGAAGACGGAGTCGCAGCCGCCGCCAACCCGCGCGACCAGCGTGATATCGAAGTTGCCTTTCGGTTGGCCGGGAGCGCCCTGAGCCTTCCAGCCAGCGGTGCGGCAGCCGACCCCGGTGGCTCCGGTGATCACCATGATGCCGCGTCGAACGCATGACCTCATGCGCCGCAGCGTGAGGCGCGTCGCCGCTCAGCCTCTCGCGTTATGGCAACGCTGCCGCGTTCGGCGCGGGGCGTTTTGATGCTGTGTGTGCGCAGCGCTCTTAGCCAACCTGACCGCGGAAGATGCCTTCGGCGGCTTTTCGGATCTGCTCGATCTCTTCGTGGCGTAGATTGGTGTTGCGGTCGGAGGCTTCGACCTTCACGATCGCGGGGATGGCCGTGCGAGTGACCAAAATGGACAATTCACCCTGACTCAGCCCGCGCACCGGGTAGGTGCTCAAGGTGAGCTCAGGCAGTGGCGCGAGCCCCACCGTTCCCGCGCTCACGTCCAGCGTACACCGCTTGGCATTCCCGAATTGGATCTCGTGTTCATGCGCCATAGCCCACAGTGCTAAGTCGTCTTTCAGCGTCCGCAAGGGACGCTCGCACACGAGCCGCGCATTCGGCTGGCTAATTGCAGTCGCAGTTCCCGGCTGGGATTCGCCACGTGCGTCGAGCACGCTGGCGTCTGTTCATTGGAGCGGATGCAGCAAGACGCCCCATTGGTGCGAGTCGCGAAACGGCGTGAAGTGGTAGGTATGAGCGCGGTTGTGGTGCTCGCGGTGCCGTTCGCACCAAAATTCAGCGTCGTTCGTCGCCTTCCGGGTGGCGAGGCAATCCGGGCACGGCGGCTCGATCTGCGGGGCTTTGGCGGCTGACATCGCGCCCGCAGGGCGAACCACCAACACCGGACACGGCGCTTGCCGAATCACCCCTTCTGCCACGGACCCCAAGAGAAAGTGTGCGAGCCAACCGCGGCCATGCGTTCCGACGACGACGAGGTCCGCTTCGACATCCGTGGCTAGCTGAACGATCGCGAGCGTCGGGTCCGACTGTCGCATGTGCATCGTCCATTTGATGCCCGCGTGCTTCTTCGAGTCCTCGGCACTCGGCTCGCCGAGCGCTTTCTCGACGAATGACTGCAGACTCCGCATCATTTCCGAGGCCATGAGCTCGCCGGGGACAACTCCCGCCGGGGTAGCGGCCAACATCAAATCAGGCGTGCCTAGCCCATTGGCCAGCGGGGGCGTGAATGGGACCGAGTGCACCACATGGATGTGGCTAGACTCATGGGGCTCCGTGGCGCTAACGGCTTGCTTCAAAGCCATCCCGCTGGCCTCGGAGTAGTCGACGCCAACGACGATGGAGAAGGGGGTCAGTTTGGGTTGATTCACGGGCTGCCTCGTCAGGGTGATTGCTGAGTGTGCAAAAGCGTGAGCCGCCGGCGCAATCCGCAGTAATTGCGCGATTGGCCGTATCCTTGTCGGATAATTGGTGTGCGGACTCCTTCCGTCCGTGGCAACCCGGCTCGTACGCGTGAGCGTGCAATTACGATGCCCATGCCCGGCAGAGTGAGGCAGCAGTGATAGGTCAGTAGGCAACCGCTGTGACATCGCGAATAGTCCCGAATTCGGCTCAGCTAGGCGCGCAGCGTCCCCTCTGTCGGCTGCGCGGTCGCACCAGCGCCGCAATCACCATGCTGATCATTGGGCTGTTCGTATCGGTAACCGACAACGTGATTCGTCCGTACTTGTCGTGCTGCAAGCCGCGGTGATTCACGCCTTCTGCGGCTTGTGCTTGACGTCGGCTGGCCTGTCATTCGTGCTCGTGGGCCCCGCGGCGGCAGAGCTAGCCGCCACACTTCATGCGCGCGGTCCAAAGCACTGAAGGCCCTCTGCCGCTCCGTTGTCGAAAAACCGAAGGGACACGATCGGGTCGATTTGACCCGCCCAGACCGTCACTGGATTGCGGTTGCGAAGGCTGGGTGTTGCGATGCGCGATATTTAGTGGCCGGCGCGATAGTTGCACAAAGGGCAGGGACGGGAAGTCATGACCTGGAAAACGCGATACGCTCCCTCCGCCCTGCTCACTTTGGGCGTCGCTGCGAGCTTCACTGTGGCGTGCACGCATGTGAGCTCGACGCCGCTCAGCGAGCCGCAGTCCAGCTCCTACCCGGCCAGCCCTGCCGCGCCCAACGGCGAGCCAGCGGACGGCGTGCAAGCGAGCGAAACGTCCCGCGCCGCCGACGCTCCGCTAACGGCGTCGACACCCAGCGGGGCGAGCGCCACCGCCAGCTCGCCGAGCGCAGCATCAGGGACCAAGCCCATTGTCAGCGAGCCCAACGATGACACGCGCGTCAATTCTGGCGCTGGTAGTCCGATCCCCGTCGGCGCGGGCACTGGCAAGTAGCAAGAACCCACGCTCGCGACGTAAAAGATGAACCGACGTGTTGTGCTGAGGCGCAGTGTGCGTCGCGCTTCAGCTGTGCGGGATCGGCGGCGTCACGATCGTGGTCGCGGTCCGCGGACTCTGCGCGATTGGCGGCCTTCAAATAGACCTCCGCGATATCCGTCTCGTCGAGGGGATAAGGCATCCGTGATGATCCTGGTTTTCGCCTTGCTCACTCTTCGGAGCCTGGCGATTGCGGCTCGGCTGCGGAACCAGCAACTACCTGTTGGGCGACCGCATCGGAAAGCTGACCGAGCAATGCACTCAGGCGCGCCACGAGCTGGCTCGTATCACGGTCTGTCGTGGATACCCGCAGCGTTTGACGGCTCAGCCGCGCCGGAGCCACTGGCTGGAGGAAGCGCACCGCCACCTGCGCCACTAATTCGATCGTTCCGGGCGCGGTTTCCTCGAAGCGGGACAGCTCGACTTCGACCAACACATCGGGTGCCACTGAAATCGCGCCGCCCTCTGCATAGACCGTACAATTCGGGAGGCGCAGCGCGAGATCGTCGGCGAGTGTGCCGGCTACCATTTCGTCGAGCGGCGAGGCCCAGTGATCGCTACTGCTCAAGTCCAGCCGTTCATCGGTTGCATGGCGTACGATTTGGGGACGGTCGAGGTAGCGCGGCAAGCCGGGACGCCGAAGCTCGATCTTGAGCGAGCGAATCGCAGCCGCGCTACCAGGCTGCGCCGCCAAGGCATAGAACACCGGATCTGCGGACCTCGAACAGGCGCAAGTGGCTAGCGCGCAAGTGGCAAAAAGGCCGACTCCGAACAGGTGGCGAACGGCCGGGCTCATGGCTCGCTCGTTCCTCGCCCGCGAAGCGCGGACTCCGGGTGACGACTGAGGTAGTCCGCCAGGAGGCGGATGCTGCGCGCCGCGTCGCCGACCTCCCCCATCGTCCGCTGCAGATCACGTTGGACCGCCGAATCAGTACCATATCCGTTCTGTCCGAACGCCGCATTTGCTCGCGAGATTGCGCCCTCGAGCTTCTGGGAAATGGCCGGCAGGCGAGCCAGGGCTGGACCGAGATCGGTCTTGGCCTCGCGCGCAAGGTTGCCTATTTCCGCGAGCGTCGAATCAAGCGAAGCGAGCGCGTGTCTCAGCTCTGGGCCGCCCACCGTGCTTTGCAACGACGAGAGAGCCCCATTCAAGTGCTCACCGATTTCGGCGAAGGGGATCTGGTTTACTTTGGCGGCTACCTGGTTGAGCGTGGTCGACAGCGCCTCGATGCCCTCAGCCTGACTCGGGAGTACCAGGGCATCGCCTTCCCGCTCCAGGCGCGCCGCGTGTGCCCCTGGCACGTACTCGAGCGAGAGCACCTTTTGACCAGTGAGCAGGTTACTGCTCGCGAGCACGACGCGGAGTTGGTCCTTGACCAGTGCGCGCATGCCCTCCTCCGACAGCGCGTCGCGGTCGCGCGCTTCCAGGGCGCGCTCAGGCTGCAAAACGTAAGCCACCCGCGCCGCCAGTTGCCCGGCATGCCCCTCGCGCGGATCGCGAGCCAGGGCGACATCCGTGACCGCGCCTAGCGTGCGCCCGAAGATCTGCACCTCCGAACCCGCGCCGAGTCCGTTCACGGAGCTTTGGAAATAGCTGACGAATGGAATACTGCTCGCATAGAAGCTGATTTCTGCGGCGCGGCGCGTGTCGTAGAGCTGAAAACTCGTCTGGGCAGCACTCTGCGGGTGCCCCTCTGCGTCACTCGGCGTGCGGAACGCGATGCCGCCGGATAGCAGCGTGCGCACCGACTGCAACTGGACGCGCAGCCCCTCCGCGCCGGTGTCGACGCTCAAACCCGAGCTGTTCCAGAAGCGCGTTTCGGCGACGATGTGCCGGTCGTACGGAGTGTGCACGAATATCCTCAGCCTGACGGATTCTTGCTCGAGCTCGAAGCTCAATAGCTCCCCTACATTGACGTCGCGGTAGTAGATCGGCGCGCCCGGACTCAAGCCGCTCACGCTGGGCGCGGTGAGAAAATAGACGGTGCCCGGCTCATCCGATCGGACGCTGGGGGGTGCTTCGAGGCCTTCGAACGAGCGTTGCTCCTTGCCGCCCTTCGCTCCCGGATCCAGGGCGATGTACGCGCCAGAGACCAGCGCGTCCAATCCGGACTGAATGGCGCTGAGACCGCCCGTCAATTGTGGCCGCACTACCCAAAAGCGCGCCTGACTCGTCAGCAATGGTTCCGCCTCGCTCGTCATCCGCACCGTGACCACGACGTGGGACGAATCGTCACTCAGGTTGATCGAGTCGACCGTGCCCAGGGTGACGGCCTTGTACCTCACTTGCGTCTGTTTTGCCGTCAGACCATCCGCCGTTTTGAAGCTGATCGAAACCAGCGGTCCGTGCCGCGAAACCAGCGTGTACCCGAGGTATGCGACCAGCACGAGCGCCGCGAGCGGCACCAGCCAAATCCACGAAAACCCGTGCCGATGCTCGATCCTAGCGCGCGGCATGGCCTCTTCGTCGTCGGCCGTGGAGGGCTCGGGCGGCGTCAACCGGAGCCCCAGATGGCGGCGTCGGGCGCGAGCGCGTCGCGCCCGATGAGGCTGGCCGCGCGCTCGGCCAGCTGCGGCGGATTGCGGCCCGCAGCGTCCCACATCAATCGCGGGTCGAACGCGTCCGACGCTAGCAACGTGAGCAGGACCACGCCACAGAATGCGATCGCGCCGTCGTCGGGCAGAACGTTACCTAGCCAGCCGAAGCGCGCGAGCGCGACTAGCGTCATCGTCGCGAAAATATCCAACATGGACCAACGACCTATACGGTCCACAACGCGAAACAGACGGGTGCGAAGAACGAGGTTGGATTGGGAGCCGCGCTGCGCCGTGACGAGCAGCACCGCAAGCGATGCCAGCTTGGCGATGGGTACCAATATGCTCGCCACGAAGACTAGGCAGGCCAAACCCAAGAAGCCGTGCTGAGCAAGCTCTGCCGTCCCGCCCAAGATGGTGCTCGGGCCGCCGCGCCCGAGCTTCGTGATCGTCATCACCGGCCACACATTTGCGGGAATGACCAACAGCGCCGCCGTCGCGACGAACGCCCACGTGCGACGAAAGCTGGCCCCCTTGCGTTCGCTCAGGCGGTGCCCACAGCGCGGACAGCGAGACCCATGGTGCGCCTGGACGACGAGGTCACACCCGTGACAACCATGCAGCGCGCCGGCAGCCGGAGTGGCGCGAGCCCAAGGCACCGCACGCCAAAATGCGGGCCGATCGAGCGCCGCGTCGACAGTCAGCGAGCACAGCGCAACACCGCCGAAGGCGAACAGAGCCGGCCCGAAGGAGACCTGCATCCAGTCTTGCAAGCGGATCAACGCGATCATCGAGCCGAGCAGGAATACATCCACCATGCCCCAGCGGGAAACCCAGGGCAGCCAACCGAAGCTCCACTTCAGCCAACGCGGGACATGGCCGAGCCACAGAGCGCTTGCCATGACGATGACCAGCGAAAGCTTCGCGATCGGCAGGACGAGCAGGGTGAGCAGCACGGCGACCGACAGCTCCCAAGCGCCGTGATCGGCGAGCCGTTCGGGCCCCGTGAACAGGTAGCTGGTGGTGAAACGACCGCCGTTCATCACGCCGCTCGCGAGCGGCAGAAACGGGCACAAGGCAAACAGGGTCAAACCGAGCGCAGAAGCCAGCGCGGAGAGCAGCACGCTGTGGCGCCGCGCTTGGGTCAGCCGAGCGGCGCAGCGAACGCAATGAGCAGTGCCACCGTGAGGCACCGTCGACAGGCGCTGGAAGAGGCCGCAATCATGACACTCACGCAATGACGAGGGATTCGTCTCCTTTTCCGTCATGCGCTGCACGGGCACCGTGTGCAATGTCCGTACCGGCGTGTGGCTGAGTCCCATTCCGCAAACCACACGCTCAGGACGGCTTGAACAGCGCCATCACGATCGTGGCGATCAGTCACGACCGCGGCGTTTGTGCGCGAGCGCGACGACCGAGCGCGCGCCAAGACGGGAACGACCCCGAGCGGTGAGGTGCGATGCGGGGGCGCGAACGCCCCCCATCTGCTGCAGCAGGTCGAGACCGCACGCCTGCTGCGACTCACACCACGATTTCGGACAAGATGCCCGCGTACTTGGGGAGCCCCGTAGCCAGTGACGGGGACAGCCATGGCGTTACAGAGAACCGCGCACCTCTTGTCCGACTCTTGCTACGCGCGGTGGCGCTTGGAACGGTTTCGGTTCCTCGAGCGGCGGAGGCCCAACAGACCAAGAACACCCCAGATAGCGAGTGACTTCGACGGCGCGGGCGCGCCCGCGACTCGACAACCGCAAGCGCCGGCATCGGAACCGGGATCGGCATTCGAACCGACTGACGCAGCTGCACCGCCGGCTGCAATGAGGCCACCAGCCGCCAATTGCCCGCCTGTACCGCTACTCACAGTACCGCCCGTGGCGGCGCCGCCGACGGTTACAACTCCACCGGCCGCGGCTTGGCCACTCATGGAGCCGCCGACGGCGCTGCCGCCAGTGGAGCTGAGGCCACCGGTGCCGGCTGCTTCGTTGTTGCCGCCCGCACCGCCGGTACCTGACGTACCCCCGGTACCTGACGCACCCCCGGTACCTGACGCACCGCCGTGACCTGCACCACCGGTGCCTGCACCACCGGTACCTGACGCACCCCCGGTACCTGACGCACCGCCAACGCCAAAGTCGTTATCGAACGCCACGCCGTCGAAGGGCACCACGACGACCTTGGTGCCGTGATTGGTGCCGGGTAGTACCTGGTTGTCCTTGTCGACGTCGGACACGGCCCAGGTGATGTGCGTGGGGTGGCCATCTTCCAGGACCACGCTCGGGCGCTCCATCTTGTACCACTGCGTACAAGTGGTGCTTCCCTCGTAACAGAAGATCTTTTGGTAGTCCCGCGGGGACCAAGCGTACCCGTTATCTTTCCAATTCGTGATGCCGTCGACCGAATACACATGCCAGCCAACGCGGTCTCCTGAACCGGAATAGATGATGTGATAAACGCCGCCGCTGCGCCAAATGTGCGGGTCCTCTTGGTACGTAAAATTCGGAGTGGGTACGCCTGGTATCGACGTTCGCTTCGGGTAGATGCTGTCGGTACCGGCCTGGGCATAGGAGCAGGTTGGCTTCTGCTTCACGTAGGTGCCACACAGGGTGTCCGAGATGGCGATGGTCCCATTGCGCTCCACGATTTCGAATTTGCCGTCGTGACGCGGGAACAGGCTGATGTTGGACGCGCCGACCTGACTCGTGGGCTGGCAACTTGTCCACGGGCCGTCGAGCGAGCTGGACTTGTAGATCGTGAAGGGAACGATCTCACTGACGATGACCGCGTAGCTACCGTCCGGTAACTCGACCGCGGAAACGTTGTGTCCTTTGTGCGACCCGTTGTTGCTGTAAACGTAGTCTTGTCGAACGTACGGGCCGAGCACGTTACTTTGGCTGACGGCATGGTAAGCGTCGGAGTTCAACCAGCCCGTGCCGAAATTCGTATTCCCCGAGAACGTGCTCATGAACAGGTGATACTTGCCGTCCTTGGCCTTGATGATCTGTCCGTCCCAGTAATAGTAGTCCGGGTGAACGCCCGCGCCCTTGGCGCTCTCGATACCGTTGGACAGGTCACGCGGCAGCACCCCCGGCACGCCCCAGCTAGCTTAGCTGAGTGCCGCGACGGTGGGCGTCGGCTTGAGGTAGTCCATAAAGGGCTTGGCGCTTGCGGTTTCAGCAAAGCTGACGCCAGCGAACAACGCTGCGACGCTGAGGCCAGCGCACGCGGCAAATCGAGACGACGGGAGTATTCGGTGGCTTTGGTGGGAACGCACGGTACCGAAAGAATACTCCCGGGCTCGCGCTCAGGCCAGATAAGATCTCTTGCACGAAGAGTTCCGAAGCGTAAATCCGGGAACCTGGTTGCGCAGCAAGGTGCGTTGCTGGAACGCGAGCGCCCAGTCGGGGCGGACTCCGCAGCTCACAAAACGCAAAACGCTCGGCCCTCACCCACTTTTACGGTGAGTGCTAGCCGAGCGAATCGCAAGTTAGTGACTCAGCGCCTTACTTGCAGACACCAGCAACGCAAGCCTGGTTGGCGCGGCAGCGCGTGTTGCACTTGCCGCAGTGGTAGAAGTCCGTCTTCTCGTCCACGCAGGCGCGGTTGCAGGCGCTGAGCCCGGTGCTGCAGGCCGTGGTTTGGCACTTGCCCGCTTCGCAATTCTGAGCCTGAGTGCACGCCGTGCCGCACGCACCGCAGTGTTCCGGGTTGGAGACTGCGTCGTAGCATTGCGTGATGCCGCCACCGATGCCGCCACCGACAGCGCAGGCGAGGCCGCCACCTGGACAACCGCACTTGCCGGCCGCGCAGCTTTGCCCGTTGCCGCAAGCCGTACCGCACGCGCCGCAATGCTGTGCGTCAGTCTGCAAGTCGGCGCAAGCGCCGCCGCCTTGGCCTGCGCACATCGTGGTTCCGGCGTCACAGGTACAAGCGTTGTTCGTGCAGGTGCCTTGCGGCGCCTTGCAGTTACCATCCGCCAAGCACTGCACGCAGTACGTGGCCGGGCCGCAGTACGGCGTCTGACCGCCGCAGCTGTTTGCCGTGCATGCGGCAACGCAGGCGTGCGTGGTCAGGTTGCACTTTTGGTCCGTGGCGCAGTTGGCGTCCGCCAGGCACTTCACGCAGGTGTTGTTGGCCGTGTCGCAGTACGGGTTGGCCAGGTTGCACTGGCTGCCGTCGACGCAGCGCACGCAGGCGTGAGTGGTCGTGTTGCACACCGGCCGGTTGCTGCCCGCGCAGTTCTTGTCGCCTTTGCACTCCACACACTTGCCAGCGGTGGCGTCGCAGTAGGGCGTGCCCATCGGACACATGCCGTCACCGGTACAGGCTGTAGCGGGGCCGCCAGCCATGCCAGTTGCACCAGCCATGCTCGTTGCACCAGCCATGCTCGTTGCGCCGCCCGCGGGGCCAGCGCCGCCCGCCGCATCACTCCCCGCTGCGTCACCGCCCGCTGCGTCGCCTCCCATGGCGGGAGTAGTGCCGCCTGCACCCGCGTCCGTCGTCGTGTCCCCAGCGCCGCCGACCGAGCCCGCAATGCCCGTTGCACCCGCCTTAGCGGTGGAGCCGGAGCTACCTGCGGTACCAGCACCGGCGTCCCCAGTGGCGCCGGCGCTTGACGTCGGCCCATCACTGCTTGAGCCGCCGCAGGCCACAGCCAGCGCGGACCCGATGGCGAGACAGCTCACAACACTCACGACGCGCCGAATTGGATTGTTCACTCATGCCTCTTTTTCGTGGGTCAGTGCGCCTCCAGCAACAAGCCGCGTACCGGCGACGCCGACGAGCGAGTGCGGGGAGCGCAGAGTTCGTATAGTGGCGGCACGCCAGCAGCAGCAGGCATGACGCCGTAACTCGCTTCAACTAAACGACTATTCCGCGCACTTCAAGTCGACCCGGCGGGTCAAAATGCCACGACGTTGCTGACGCGCCGTGCGCACAGAAGCGGCGAGCTTGTCGCCAACCGTGTGCTCAGTTCCCGCAGGCGCCCACAGCGGGCCCGGGCTGCGCGCTCGGCGCGTTCACACCAGAGCCAGCGACGCGCTCGATGCGTTCCGCGATGTAGGGCGGGTAGGTCCCCACCGCCGCATGCGCGACGACGAACTGATAGCGACACGCCGCGCGCTCGGGGCGACCGCGAAGCCAATCGATGTCACCGAGCGCAACCCAGGCGGGAACGTAGTTCGCGTTGCTCTGTAGAGCGCGCTCGAACAAGGCTTGCGCACCCGCCACGCTGCCGCGCAGCAATTGCACCTCGGCCAAGCCGCAGCGTGCCTCGGCATCGTTGGGTCGCGTTTGCAGCACGGCTTCGTACAGGTGCTGAGCGTCATCCAACAACGAGCGACGCTGCCGGTCCCGCGCGAAGCTCAAGAGTTCTTGGCGCGTAGGCGACGGCTTCACGAACGGAGCGACGGGCTGGGAGCTGAGTGCGACTTGCGCGGGAGTCACCGGGCTCGACGGGTGCGGCGCGCTATTCGCCGCTGCCAATGCGCTGGGCTTCGCAACGAACACGGCGGCGAACACACGCGCAATGTCTGCGGCGGCGGGAAACACGCGAGGCGCCTTGGCGAGCGCCGAAATTTGGTGGCGCGCGTCATCCGGTCGATTGGCGAGGATCAGGTCGAGGGCGAGCCGTGCGCGGAGAGTCGCGATGCGTCGGTCAGTCGCCGGTGCGCGACTCGTGCTTCGATCGAGCAGGGTGCGAGCGCGATCCCAATTGCCCTCGTCGAGCGCCGTGGCCGTGCTCGACAGCAGCTGCGCGAGCTCGCGCCGGTCGCGCGGCTGCGCAAATTTCGAACTCAGACTCTCGGCACCGAGCGTGAGCGGGACTCCCGCGGCAAAGCCGAGCAGGAACGTCCCGAGCGGAACCGCGCGCCGCCGCCACAAGCGTTTCGGCGCTGCCGGCGCGGGCGTGAGCTCTTCGGCGTCGCTGAGCGCGCGCGGCGCCGAAGACGTGGCGCGCGCCACCGGCCTGTCCGTCCCCGATCGCGATTTCGATTTCGCGCTGCGAGGAGCGCCGACGTTATCCGGTCGAGAGATGGGCTGGGCCGCGCGCAAACCGCGCAACGTATCCGGAAAGCCCTCCCCTTCACCTTTCAGGATGCCTAGCGAACTCGAAGCAACGCGACTAGGCGGTAGCGGTACGCCAGGCTCGTCATCGACCACTGTGCCCGCAACGATCGGTTCTCCGCAGTTCACACAAAAGACGGGCGTTCGTTCCCATTCCTCATCGTGCCAATCTACGAAGCCTGCAGCGCAGACCCCGCATTCGAAGCGGACTCGCCGAAACATACTAGAAAGACACACTATCGCCTCGGAATCACGGGCGACACCCACGATCGGATTGGGCGCCGAGTCGCTCCATTTTTGCGCATCAATGACGCGCATTAGCGTCGGCTGACCGGCCACAGTGCGCACTCGGCACGCGGTCGAGAGTCCGCTCCCGGTGTGCGCGTCAGTGCGGAGCGGGCGAGCTGCGCTCGTGGGGCAAGAGGCGCGGGTAAGCCCAACCGGTGACGGCGCTAAGCCACGCGAACGACGCGAACAGGCCACCCAAGACGTCGGACGGGTAGTGCGCGCCGAGATACACGCGCGACAGCGCGACGGCCAAAATCCAAGCGGTGCCGAGCACGGCCACCGAGACCCACACGAGGCGCGGTGGCCTGAGCGCCCGCGCGATCACGACGAAGCTGCCCACGACGCCCACGTTGCCCATGACGTGGCCGCTCGGAAATGAGAACGAGGTGGGGCGTGCCAGAAGGTAGGGAAATTCTGCATCCGGGCGAGCGCGATGGAAGAGCAGCTTCAAGAGCAGATTCAGGAGCAGGCAGCCCGGCGCGCTCACCAACAGGAAGCGCAACTCCTTGCGGCGCCCTGCCGTCAGCAGCAACAGCCCGACCGTCAACGCAGACAGGGTCATGGGCACCGCGCTCCCCGCGTCCGTCATGAAGACCATCAGGGTGTCGCACGAGCCGCGCCAACTATCGACCAGCTTTTGCACTGCGCGGTCGAACACATCGAGTTCATTTTCGCTGACTTCGAAGGCAAAACGCACGAAAAAGGTGGCCGCTCCAAAAGACAGCGGCACGCTCCAGCGATGACGCTGCCAAAGGCGTTGTACGGAACCTGCGCTAGCCATGTGCGTGCATTGGGGACATTTTAGCGGAGAGCAGCTGACGTAAATAATGTCTTGCCCACGGTCGGCCAACACTGACGTGCCAGTTAACGATCCGGAGGGGCGCCCAGCGAGGAACTCCTTTCCAACAACCCGTAGCAGCTAAGACGCCAGCGGCGCGGCTCCCAAATCTAGCGCTTCTGCCGAAAACGCACCGAAGCCCTCATCCGCGGCCTCGAGCAGCAACTCCAGCGTCGGCAGGCGCTGCAACCGGCGCTGTAGAGCGCCACTGTCGGGCACGCTCCGGCAAAGGTAACCCAGTTGCTCTTTCAACGGCCCGAGCGCCGAGCCGGAAGGCTCCTCTGCGCGCGAAGCGTACGCCGTGGCCAGGCGCCGCAGATGACGCGCGACATCCGCGCCTGCAGGCCGAAACGGCTCGCGCCCCGCGACCAGCTCGCTGATTTGGCGAAAAATCCAGGGATTGCGCAATGCGGGGCGGCCCAACATGACCGCGTCGCAGCGCGTTTGTTCGAACATTTGCAGGGCGGATTGCGCGTACCAAATGTCGCCATTGCCCACGACCGGAATACTCAACTCGCTTTGCACCAGCGCTACGATGCGCCAGTCCGCAGAGCCCCGATAGTGGTCGATGCGACGGCGCGGATGAATGGTCAGGAAATCCAGACCGCTGTCTTGCACCAAGCGCGCGTTGGTCAGCGCTTCGCTCGTGGTATCGAAGCCAGCGCGCAACTTCGCCGACAGTAGCCCGGGCACGGCGCGACGCATGGTCGTGAGCAGCCGAGACAAGAGTTCGGGCTGTTTCAACAACGCCGCTCCGACGCCTTTGCGCACCGCTGCATTGGTGGGGCAGCCGAGATTCAAATCCACGACATCCGCCCCGGCGCGCGCGACGACTAGGCCGGCCTCCGCCATCAGCTCTGGATCGTTGCCCATCACCTGCACGCTGAGCGGCACGCCGGGCAGCTTCTCCACTTGGCGCGCGAGGTAGCTGCGCGAAATTCGTCCGCCCGAGATGCGCACGAACTCAGTGCAAACCAACCCCACCGGCCCATAACTGGCAAGCACCTCACGCACTGCCGCGTTCGTCACGCCCTCCATCGGCGCGAGGACACAAGCAGGAAGGAACGGGAACTGCGCCAAGGTAAGGCCGGAACGTACGCGAACGTAGGCGCGACGCAAGCGCGTCGACCGCGCGATTCCGACTAAATAGCAGCGCACACGGGAAGGATCTGGGCCCGAACAGCGTCAAGATGAGCGGCGTTCAAGGAGCGCGTAGATGCACCCAATTGAGTCAACGCGCCGACGACGCCGGCCGACTTTTGACGAGTTCGGCGCATTCTGGGGACGGATGCGCGCCGTCACAATGGACGTACTGAATCGACACGGGCGGGCTCTTCCGCGCCGAGACGAAGCCGGCGATGAAGCCGCCCGCAATGATGCCGACGACTACCGTGAAGTACAGGCCAACCAGCGCGATGAGCCCGAGCCCAACACGACTCAAGAGGCGCATCACGGCGCCACCACCGCCGGCTCATGACACATCAGCGACTGCTCGACGAAACCGGTTGGAACTCCGCCGTCGGCTTCGCACTCCTTCACGGCGGCGGCGTCGTCGGCCGACAGTTGACGCGCCGCAGAGTCCTTACCGAGACACGCGCCCAAGTCGTAGCCGACTTTGAGCCCGCTGAGGACCGCTAGTGGTGGAGGAGCCTTGAGCCCGAGCAGCAGCACCGACGCGATCTGACTGGCACACGTCCGCGCCGAGCCCATCGTCACGAGGTCGACCGTCGGCGCGTGCACTTCATGACGTGATTGGACGAAGCGATCCACCAGCGCCGCTACCGCCGGCGAAGGAGGGGGCGGCGGAGCGGGCGCGGGGTTCGCCGTCGCCACTGTAGTCGTGGATGCGGTGGCCAACTCGGGGCCGATATCCACCTCGCAATTAACGGTGTGGTGTCCTTGGCTCGTATCGACTGAACAGCGCACAGAATCAGGCATGGCAAGTGTCCCTTTCGCTAGGTTTCCCGGGCTATCGGTACGCGCCCGGAGCGAGTTGCGCGAAAAGAGCGGCCCCGTTCAGGAGAGCCTCGTTGCTCACAGCAACAATGCGACACACGGACTCCATATTGATTCGACGGAGCTCCACATCTCGGCCTCATTTGCGGTGGCGAACTAGTTATTTTCTCGGCGTGCACTCGCTGGCTTGCAATCACGCGCAGGCTCCGAAACTATCCCGCTCCCTGAGTACGTGGGGGTGGTGGTCGCGTGCTCTCGAGTTTCAAAAGGAGCTGGTGGTGAAAAAACGCGCGTTGAACTTAGCCTTAGTGTTTGCGGTTGCGAGTGCAGTGTCGATCGGCTGCGGAAGTGACGATGATACGTCCCCGTCGAACAACGCGGGAAGCAGCGGGATGAGCGGCTCCGCTGCGGCGAGCGGCAAAGGCGGCAGCTCTGGGTCGACCAACGGCGGCGGCCCAACTGCCGGCACCGGCGCAGGTGGCAGCGGGAACTCGGGCGGTCAGCTTGGCCCGGGCGGCGCGGACATGGGCGGCGCCCTCGGCATGGACCCCGCAGGCGCAGGCGGCGCCCTCGGTGAAGGCGGAGAAGCAGGCGGCAATGGCTTCACGACCGCTCAGGTTCAACACGGCGCAATGCTCGTTCGCTCCGCGGCTCTGTGCGGCGGCTGCCACACCGCCAGCGGCGGACAAGAGCTCGCCGGAAATGCAGCATTCAAGGGCGGCGCGCTGCCGGCACCGAATTTGACGCCGGACGCGACCGGCATCGGTGACTGGAGCAACACCCAGATCATGAATGCGATTCGCGACGGCAAGGACGATGAAGGGCGGCAGTTGGACGCCGCCATGCCGTACTGGCTCTTCCACAACATGAGTGACGAAGACGCGCTGTCCATCGTCGCGTTCTTGCGCAGCTTGCCTCCGGTGGCCGCGACGATCGGCGCGAACAATCCTGCCGCTACCGCGGTGACCCCGCTCGCGCCGAGTGCATTCCCCGCCACGACTCTCCCGACGTCGGATGCCAACTACGCGGCCGCGCAACGCGGTAAATACCTGGTGAGCGGCGTCGCGCAATGCGTGAAGTGTCATTCGCCGGCGAGCGCGGGTCTGCCTGTCGCAAACTTCTTCTCCGGGGCTATGCCGCCAACGCCAATCGCTACGTTCGCGTCCAACATCACGCCAGATACGACCGGCATCGCCACCTGGTCCGCCGATGACGTCGCAACTGCGTTGAAGATGGGCAAAGACAAGGCGGGCGCCACGTTGTGCGGCTCCATGCCCTCCGCCGCGAAAGGCTACGGCGGCCTGAGCGACGCAGACGCGCACGCGATCGGCTTCTACCTGACGACCATTGCTCCGGTCGTCAACTCCGCCTCTGCGCCGACGCTCGAACCCGTTTGCCAGTAACTGCAACGCAGCAAGGCGGCTCGTCGGCGGACACGCGCCACGAGCCGCCGCGCTATCGCCAGCGGCGCCCGAGTTTTCGCTAAATTCGGACGACGCGGCCCGCACTAACCGGCACTTCAGCGTTCGCGAACAGACGCTCGATGGCCGCTGCGCGATAGTCGAAGACGCGCTTCAACGTGCGTTCGACGAACAGCGAGTGCAGGGCGACCCCAAGCGGACCGAACGGCTCGCGGTATACCACGACGTCACGCATCAGCGTGGCGTTGCCTTGCGCTTCGAATGAGTGCGTGTGGTGCCAGTAGGCGTAGGGCCCGGACAGCTGTTCATCCGTGAAGCGCACGTTGGGTTCCCAAGCGGCGATGCGCGTTTGCCACTTCATAGGCAGGCCGAGCAGCGAAATCTCATAGTCTATCAGCGTGCCGACCCTCATCTCGATCGGGCCCTGGGTCAGGATGCGAAAGCGCAGAAAATGGGGCGTTATCGCCTCCAGGTTTGCGGCGTCCGCGAAGAACGCGAACACCTCCGTGAGCGGTCGCACGATGCGTTGCGTGCGTTCCAAGCGGTGCGTGCTCGCCATGTGCCAAGCAGTATGGGACTCGTTGCCCCCTCCACAAGGTAGACACCGCCTGGTCAAGTGTCACTTGCCGTCATTGTGGCCCCAAGGCACACGCTCTCCGTGCCCGAAGAAGACATCGAGACCGCTGAGCTCAAGGAAAGCGTCGAAGCGAGCGTCGAACGCGCTCTGGAGGTCGAGCGCGAGAAAACCGGGTGGACGGTGTATCTGTCGCTGTCGACCGCGATCATTGCGGTCTTCGCCGCGGTCGCGTCGCTCGAATCGGGAGCGAATTCCAATGACGCGATCTTGGAGAAGAACGACGCGGTATTACATCAGTCCAAGGCGTCGGATGAGTGGGCGCTGTACCAAGCAAAGGTGCTCCGCGCAGCGGTGATCGGCAGCGAAAGCGAGTTTGCGTCCGCAAGCAATCCGGAACTCGCGGCCAAATTGCGTGACGAGGCCACGCGCCTCAAAGCCGAACAGGCGCCCTTGGCAGACAAAGCGCGCGCGTTGGAAGAGCAAGTGGAGGCACACAACGCGCTGGCCGAGCGTTTGCTCGACCGTCATCACCGCTTCGCGATCGCCGTGACTCTGTTCCAAATCGCCGTTGCGCTGTGTGCGATAGCCGCGCTCATGAAGAAGAAGCCGCTCTGGATCGTCGCGCTGCTCGCGAGCTCAGTGGGTGGGGTGCTGTTCGTGCTCGGATTTTTAGCGCCCACTTGAAGCCCGCGCGTCCGTCGCCGGACTGCAAGCACGTGATCGAATCCGCCGCCCCGTCTCTCACTCGGGGCGGGGCAGGGGTCAGTATTCTTGGCCGTTTGCTGCCGAAATCACGCAAATGCTCGCTGCACGGGCCGACCGCACGCTCGCGATCGTTCGGGAGGGCGCGGGCGGGCGGCCGACTGAGGCACTATTGCGCAGCGAACGTCTGGGAAATGCAAAGTAGAGTCGCCTATGGGCACTCTCGTACTTCTCATCGTCGTCCTCGTCGTTCTTGCGCTCGCCATCTATCTGATCGATCTGCTGCCCATCCCTAACAGCGTGATCAAGCGGATCATCCAGGCGCTGTTCGTATTGGTCGCGCTGCTCTTCATCTTAGATCGCACGGGCATCTACCACTCGGGCTTCTTGCACTGATCGCTTCAGCCGAGTTCGAACCCAGCACTATCCACAATCCGTGCTTTTGGATTTACATTGGTCAGTCTGGGTCGTGCATCCCCCAGCGCGCCGCATCCCGCCCAAGGTCAGCGCCTTCCGTGATCTGGTCGTGGAAGCGCTCGCACCGGCCAACGGGAGCGCTCCCACCGGTGTGCAACGAGCTTTGCCCAGCAAAAGTGGCGGGGAGCTGACGTCAATTCGCCAAAGCGCGCGCCGCAATCCGCGCAAACACCGGAGCCGCAATCGTGCCTCCCGAACCTTCTCTGTCCGGTTGTCCAACCCCCACGTAAATCACGTAGCGCGGTTGGTCGATGGGCACGATGCCGACGAAGCTCGCGAATAGGCCGGGGCCCTGGGCGCAGACGGCGCAGTCGGGGTCGTCGCTCGTGCCGGTTTTGCCGCCCACGCGCACGCCGGGCACGCTGGCGGCTTTGCCGGTGGCGCGCTCGCCGGTGACTACGCCTTCCAGCATCGAGCGCACGGTGCGAGCGGTGCTGTCTTTAATGATGCGTTCGGAGCTCGGGGCGAGCACGCCGTCGTTCGCGAACACGCCGTAGGCGGCGGTCAGCGCGAGCGGCGTCGTGGTGCTGCCTTCACCGATGGCGACGATCGCGCCGCGCAGGGATGCGCTCGGGATGCTGGGCGGGGCGCCGACCTTGAACTTGCGCAAGCCGTCAGCCAAGCGCTCACCGCCGAGCACGTCAAAGATGCGCGACAAGCCGATGTTCGAGGACACCGCCAAGATCTCCGCGGTACTGAGCGAGCCGTATTGACCGGCATCGCGCAGCGTTTGTTCCCCGTAGGTGCGCGTGCCATTGCCGCAGTCGAAACGCTGCTCAGAGGTGATCCAATCTCCATCGAGCGCCATGGCAACGGTGAGCGGCTTGAGCGTGGAGCCTGGCACCACGGGCAGGCCGGGTGAGTCGTCAGAACTAGCTAAAAGTGCGCCGGTTTTCGGGTCCAGCACGAGGATGGCGACGCGCTTGGCGCCCCATTCGCGGTGCACCCGGAAAGCTTCGTCCGTCGCGATGCTTTGCAGCTTCGCGTCCGCGCCTGCAGCGGGCGCGGCAGGCACCAGCGCTTTCGGCGCATTCGATGCGCTCAACGCCTGAGGCGCCGTATCCGCGCAGGCGACGAAGCCGACCACGGGCAACGCACACGCCGCGAGTAGCGCGACCCGGCCGCGCGTCAATGGCGCGGGCAAGTGCTCGCGCGAGACGAGCACGCCGATGCGCCGCGCGAGCTCGGATGGGCGCGCGGCCATAGCGATGCCACTGGCCGGCACGTGCATGCTGCGCGCGATCGCCAGTAGGTGTTCTGCGTACGTGCTCGCGCGCACGCCGGCAGCAAGCACGCTCTCGTCCGCAGCCAGCTCACACTCACGGCGCAAGCGCGCTGCCGCAAGCCACGCAAGCGGTTGAAACCAGTACAACGCGCACACGCACTGCGCGCCGAACAGCGCGAGCCCATCCCAGCGACGAACGTGCGCCGACTCGTGCAGCAACACGCTGCGCAGGCGCTCCGCGCTCCACTCTGCCGCCGCTACAGGGAGCAAGATGACGGGGCGAAACAGCCCGACCACCAGCGGGCCCTCGAGACGCGGGTGAACGCGCGCACCGGCTAGCTCCGCTTGCGCGCCGTTTACCAGCCTTTTAGCCAGAATTACGCCCACCACCGCGCGCGCCGCGACGATTAGAGCACCCAACCCCCAAGCCAAGAAAAGCCACGCGGCGCTGTTCATGCGCGACGCCGGAGCCGCCGTGCCCGCTGCGCGCGGGGCCGCAGGGCCTTGCACAGCGCTCCCGTTCGACAACGCTTCCGCAACTACGCGCGCCGTCACTGCGCCGGCGCTGACCAGCACCACGGGGCGCCCGGGGAACGGCACTGCCAAGAGCGGCACTGCGAGCGCAGCACCCAAACCGAAGAGCAACACACAGCGACGAAGCGCCGCAGCGCTACGCCGTGCAGCAAACAGCGCGACGAAGGCGAGCGTCAATAGACACGAAGCGCGCAACGCGCAGACCGCGAGCGCTAACAGGGGCACTGAGTTCATGGCTACCTTCCCTCCTGGCGAGCTTGTTCGACGATTTCGGCGAGGCGATCCAGATCTTCTTTGGACAGCTTCGCGCGTGAAGATTCGACCAGCGTGAGCATGGCTTGCTCGACCG
>JBDTJC010000427.1:0-5080 GCA_039936055.1 Polyangiaceae bacterium
AGAATTTGACGCTCAGCTTCGTGTTCTTCGCGCCTTCGGTATCGTTACCGCACTCGAACGGGCTGAGCTTTTCGGGGTTCGGATTCTTGGGGCCGATGAATTGGCCGCCCAAGAACATCACGGATGAGATCACCAGGACGATGGCGAACATCACGAACATCGGCAGATAGGTTTGAAGCATTCGGGACTCGGTGCGAGGGCTTGGCAGGTACAGCTTCGGCGCTGAAACGCGGTGTGGAGATCCAGGGGCCGAAGCCCGCGTCTAGTCGCGGCTCTTCGGGGGCCGGGCCGGGCGAGCGGGGCGCGCAACCTCTGGAAATTACGCTACGTCTGGGCGCTATGTAGTGCTGGCGTCCGCGAGCTGTCAATGCACGCGCGCAGCGTCATCGCGGTCCCCGTAGAGGCCGCTTCGGGCACTTCGCTCAGGCCGGCGCAGGCGCCGGATTTTCCAGGGCCTTTTGCCAAGCCACGAATGACGGCCCGAGGGCCGCTTCGACCTGCTTGAGGAGGGGCGCGACTGCTTCCGGGGAGCTGCCCGCCGCGCGCGCTTCCGCGATCGCCGAGTAGGCTGCAATGTAGCGATTTCGAGCCAAAAACGCCTGAGCCAACAGCGGCCACACGCGATCCCCGGCGGCGCCTAGGTTGGCGGCGCGGCGCAGTGGACCGATGGCTTCTCCTGGACGACAGTCCCCGAGCATGGCGTCCCCGAGGCGGTAGTAGATATCAGAGGCCGCAGGGCCGTCCCCGGCGTACTGGACGCCGAGCCGCAGCACTTCTTCCCCCTTCCCCATCTCCCCGAGGGAAATGCAGGCGCTCCCCAACAGGCCTAGCGCCTTGGCGATCAGCGCGCGCGTTTCCGCGTTGAGCATCTGCCCGTCGGGCGTGCGCAGGAAGATGGCCAGCGGCGCAGGCCAGGCGCCCAAGAGCTCCAGGACCCGAACCTGATCGCCCTTGGCGGCCGCAGTCTCGGCCTCGGCAACACGGCTCAGCTCGATCGCCCCGCGCGCTGCGGGCCGAGCTAGGCGATCGAGCTCCTCACGTACGTGGGTGCGCAGGCGCGCGCGGAACGCGCCCACCGGATAGCTCTCCTCGATGCCGTCGTGCAGGAGCCGCAGTTGCGAGCCGTCGCGCTCCACGCATAGCTCACGCAGGGTGTAGCCGTAGAGCGGCGCCAAGAGCAGGTAGCGCACGCCGATGTGCAGCTGCACGGCCTCCAGATCCGTAGCGCGACGCGGCGCGGGACCCAGCGGCTCCTCGGTCACGAGGGCGCTCACGAGCCGGCGTCGGAAGTCCCCGAGCGTGAGGCGTTGCGTGTCGCTCTCCGTTACTTCCGCGTCTTCGGGGCCGACCACGAAATCCACCAACGTGTTGTCGGGGGTGCGGCGGTCCACCGTGAGCGAGGTGATGCGTGCACCTGTGATCATCGCGAAGCCGAAGAAGCGCGGGCCCACGATATCGCACAGCGCTTGAAAGCTCCCGATGCCTTCGCCAATGCGCTCGAACCAACCGTCGGTGCGTATGGACTCGAGCGAGACGAGTAGAGGCTCCGCCATGAAATCCGAACCTTCTTTTTGTCACGGAACCCGAGCCAGGGACAAGTCAAACTCCGGTTTGCCGTCGATTCATGGCAGAAGGGGTCCGGCTTCCTCGGGCGCCGGTCTCGTTCGTCAGGCCGGCCCACTACACCTACATGGCAGAGAGCAAGAAGTCGGCGGGTACGGTCAGTCGCGAGAGGGCCCGGGCAATTGGCCGGGCGCTGCTCGCTTGGTACGCGCAGCACCGGCGCGAGCTGCCGTGGCGCCAATCACTCGACCCGTACGCTGTTTGGGTGAGCGAGATGATGCTGCAGCAAACGCGGGTCGCGACCGTCATTCCTTACTTCCAACGCTGGATGCAGCGCTTCCCTACTGTGGCATCGCTCGCCCGCGCGCAAGAGAGCGACGTGCTGCACGCTTGGCAGGGACTCGGGTACTACTCGCGCGCGCGCAACCTGCAGCGCGCTGCGGCGCTTATGGTGGCGGAGCACGCTGGGCGTGTTCCGGAACGTATCGCTGAGCTGCTCGCGCTGCCAGGTATTGGTCCGTACTCCGCCGGCGCAATTGCCAGCATCGCCTATGGACACGCCGAGCCGCTCGTGGATGGCAACGTGATCCGCGTGCTGGCGCGATTGTGCGCGCTGCGCGGCGATCCCAATCGCGCGCCCCTGAAGGCGGGCCTGTGGGAGGTCGCACGCTCGCTCGTTCCGGCGGATGCGCCTGGGGATTTCAATCAGGCGCTGATGGAACTCGGCGCCACGGTGTGCACGCCGCGCAACCCGCGTTGCAGCGCATGTCCCCTCGCCGCGCATTGCCTAGGGTTGAAGGCGGAGCTCGTGCAGATTTTGCCGGAGCTACCGGCGCGCGCGAAGCCCACGCAAGTGCACATGGTCGCCGCCGTCAGTGCGCGCGCGGGGCGTGTGCTCGTGACGAAGCTGCTGCCCGACGCGCCGCGTTGGGCCGGCATGTGGCTGTTCCCCAGTGCCGAAGTCGGAAGCACTGAAACCCCTGAAGCGGCCGTCGACCGCGCGTTGCAAACGATGGTCGGGCTACGCGCCCAGCCCACCGGGATCGTGTGCGTGATTCGGCACACGGTGACGCGCTTCCGGATCACGCTGGATGCGTATCGAACCGCGCCACCGAGCGGCGTTGCGAAAGCGCTCAGCGTCGCAGAAATCGCCTGGAAGCGCCCAAGCGAGCTCGCTGAGCTCGCGATGCCGAAGGCGCACCGCGCCATCGCGAATCGGCTACTCGAGGGCTAGCCTGGCGAAAACCGGCAGTGCGGTCGGCTCTTACGCAACGCGGGACTGTGTCGTTTGCCATCGGCGCGGGCGTCGCGACTGCTCGAGAGGAAGACTCCGGCGGTTGAGCCTCCTCGACAAACCCATGACAAGTCCCGCTGAACCCCCCGTGCCGACGGGCGCCCGCCAGGTGCAAGCAGACGGTGCCGTCGTCTTCGTTGGTCCAAGGCTTGCCTTCCGGGTCGCGGCGTTGCGGGCGGGAGTGGTGTTGGTGACGGCCCGCGGCAGCGCCGACACCCCCGGAGACACGGTTGCCGAACTCGCCATGCACGCGGAACTCGACCGCGAACTGGAACGCGCCGGCAGCCTGACCGTTTTTGCCGATGTGCGCGAGTCATCCCGCATGCCCGCTGCCTCCCGCGAGCTGACGGCCAAGTGGCTGAAGCGTCATCAAGCACGGGTGCATCCCTGCCACGTGTTGGTGCGCTCGAAGTTGATGGAGATGGCCGTTTCCATCCTCACCATGTTGGTCGGCGGCGGAATGCTCAAGCTGCACAGCAAACCCGATACTTTCCTAGAGGCCATGCGCAAAGCAGGCGTGAAGCTCGCCGCGCTACCGACCATCGAGGCGTAGCCGCGGGCCACACCTCGGGGTGCCGGTGGCCCCTCAGACCTTCATGGGTTCGACCTTGGCGCGATCGACGTTCAGCTGTTGAACGGCGACAGCGACTTCTTTGCCGCTGACCTTGCCGTCTTGGCGTAGACCGTCCAAGGCGCCGATGACGATGCTTTCCGCGTCGACCTCGAAGTGCCGGCGCAGGGCTTCGCGCGTGTCACTCATGCCGAAGCCGTCAGTGCCGAGCGGCACGAAGCGACCGGGGATGAAGCGCGCCACGACGTCCGCCGTTGCCTTGATGTAGTCGGAGGCCGCGATGAACGGCCCTTCCACACCCGTGAGCACTCGCGTGAGGTACGGCACGCGCGCCGTTTCTTCCGGGTTCAAGCGGTTGAAGCGCTCACACGACATGCCGTCGTTGCGCAGCTGCTGATAGCTCGTAACGCCCCAAATATCCGAAGAAATATCGAATTTTTCGGCCAGCAGAGCTTGTGCCTTGAGCACCTGCTGCATGATCGAACCGCTGCCGAACAGCTGCACGTGGTGCTTGAGTTTCTTCTCCGCATTGCGGAACTTGTAGATGCCCTTGAGCACGCCTTCGCGCGCGCCTTCCGGCATCGGCGGCATCGGGTAATCTTCGTTCTGCAGCGTGATGTAGTAGTAAATGTTCTCGTTCTTCTCGTACATCCGCGACAGGCCATCTTCGATCACGGCGGCGAGCTCGAACGCAAACGCGACGTCATAGGCAATGACGTTCGGCACGCTCATCGCGGCGATGTGGCTGTGGCCGTCTTCGTGCTGCAGGCCTTCGCCATTCAGCGTGGTGCGGCCGGCAGTAGCGCCCAAGACGAAGCCGCGCGCCATGCTGTCACCGGCGGCCCACAGCTGGTCACCCGTGCGCTGGAAGCCGAACATCGAATAGAAGATGTAAAACGGGATCATCGGTTGGCCGAGCACCGAGTAGCTCGTGGCTGCTGCGGTGAACGAGGCCATGGAGCCGGCTTCGGTGATGCCCTCTTCGAGCACTTGGCCGTCTTTGCTCTCGCGGTAATAGAGCAACTTGCCCTTGTCCATCGGCTCGTACAGCTGACCGTGCGACGCGTAGATGCCGACCTGCCCGAATAGCGCGTCCATACCGAAGGTGCGGGCTTCATCCGGAACGATCGGCACGACGCGTTTGCCGATCTTCTTGTCGCGCAGCATCTTGGCCAGCATGCGCGAGAAGACCATGGTGGTGGACGCCTCGCCCTTGGCCATGCCGTTGTAGAACTCGCCGAACAGCTCTGACTTGGGCGTCTCGAGTTGCACGCTGACGCTCGTGCGGCGCTTCGGCAGCGGGCCGCCGAGCGTGCGACGGCGCTCGGTGAGGTACTGCACCTCGGGGCTGTCCATGCCCGGGTGGTAGAAGGGAAACTCCTCCAGCTTGTCGTCGGCGATGGGCAATTCCAAAACGTCGCGGAACGTTTTCAGCTCCGCCGACTGCATCTTCTTCTTCGAGTGCGTGACGTAGCTGCCTTCGAAGGCTTGGCCCAGGCGCCAGCCCTTGACCGTATGGGCTAAGATGACCGAGGGGCGGCCCTTGCTTTCCAAGGCGCGCTTGTAGCCGGCGTACACCTTGCGGTTGCTATGGCCGCCGCGGCGCAAGGCCCCTACCTGGTCGTCCGACAGGTGACTCACGATTTCCAGCA
>JBDTJC010000428.1:0-7075 GCA_039936055.1 Polyangiaceae bacterium
GTCGTCCACGAAGGCGCTTTCCTTGGCCACTAGTTCATTGAGCGCGCGTACGTCCTGCATGATTTTCCTGTGGGCTCGAGTCACCCGCTTCTAGCGCGGTGGGCGCGCGGGAGACAATTGCGAAACCATAGTTATTCCGGACAAGTGGTGGGTTGACAAAAAGGTCACCCTGACCGGCCGCGAGCCCGTTTCTGGGGCATTTTAGGGCTGCTGACGAGCCCTCAGCTTGGCGCGCACGTCTTCGAGCGCGGCGCGCGTGGGCTCGTTGTTGGGCTCCGAGGCGAGGTACGCCTCCAGGTCGGCCTGGGCCAGCTCCAGGTTGCCGAGCTGGTGATGGGCCCTCGCTCAGGGCGCGTTCACACAGCGGCACCGCCGCGGCAAAGTCTTTGGCCGCGAACGCCGCTTCGGCGAGCTTCAACGTTTCGACCCCGGACATCGTGCCCATGATACCGGGATTCACGGCGCGGCGAAGCGCGTTACTCGTCGACGCCGAGCAGCGCGCTCAAGGCATTGGCGATCAGGCCCTGAGCGAGCAGCGTGAGCGCACACAACCCGAGTCCGAGTCCGAAGCCGAGCAGCGAGCGGCGCGTCTTGGTGAAATGCACCGGCAGCGACAAGGGACCAAAGGCGAACACCGCCGATAAGAAGCTGGCTTCCGGCCAGGCGCGGGCCAAGCGCCGCTCGGAAAGCCGACGTAAATCATAGCGAACGATCAAATACGGCACAGCCCCGTTCAGCACGAAACTGAGCACGAGGATGAAAACCTCGGACATGTTGCTCGCCGCGCCTCGCGCTGCTCGGCAGATCGCGCTCGTGCCTACGGTTGAACCGCGTGCACGAGCTCGCCGAATGCGCTGTCTTCGCCGCCGACCGGGCGAGCGGTGTGGCGCAGCGTGCCGCCCTTGCCCGCGTTCATCTCGCAGTGAATGGCCGCGGTGTATGTCTTGAGCGGCTCGTCGTATGGGCGCGAACCGACGACCGCGCTGGCGATGTCACGCAAGGCTTCGTCCATCGGCGTGCAGGTGGGGCTCGGAGGCGGCAGACTGAGGGGCTTGGCGTTTTCGCAGCAGCCCGCGCGAACGACGGCGTACGCTGCCATGTCGTACCAACCGATTCGCGCGAAGATTTTCATGGCCTCGGTGGTGTTGCCCCTGGCGCCGGAGACCACGCTCACGCGCAGCTTCTCCGCGCCGTTACGCGGGTCACTCTCGTCACACACCCAGCTCATGTCCGGAGCTTTATCGAAGGTACCCTTCGGCAGGTAGCCCGCTACGCACGAGCCGACCTTGTCCGTGCTTTCGCCCTGGCTTTGGCCGTTCACCGGCACATCCCCGAGTTCGATGGGCTTTTTCTCCGGTTCGGGCGCCGGAGGCTTCTGGATCTCCACCACGTGCACGCTGGATTTGGCGCGCACGGTGGTAAAAATCCAACCGCCAATCAGGCCGATGGCGACCCCGAACGACGCGAGCATCAAGAGTTTGGACGGCTTTTTCGGCGGCAGCTGAGAGACGCGCGGCGTTTGAGACGTGCGCGGCATTTGCGACGTGCGCGGTATTTCGCCGGGGCGCATGCTGGGCGGCAACGGTGGCGGGTGCGTGGAATGTCGACCGGGCGCGATCGGCTCTTCCCCGGCGTGCTCCACGAACCAACGCGCGAGTTCCCGCTTCAAGGGCCGCAAATCATGGCTGCGCGCACCGAGATCACGCGCGAGTGCATGGTACAGCGCCACCTGCAGTGCGCCATCCGTGATGCCCGCGTCAGCCACGGCGCTTTCCGACTCGTAACCGGCACGCGGCGGCGCTTCACCGGTGAGCATCGCGTGCAGCAGCGCTGCCGCCGCCCAACTGTCATCTGGTTCTGAGGGGCCGTCACCTGGCTCCCACTCCGGTTGCCGGAATGCCGCGTCGGCCGCGGGTAGTGGCGCGATGGCCAGCACTGGTGCGTCCCGACCTTCGGGGCTGAGCACGACGTTCAAGGGGTGCACCGAGCCGTGCGCGCCGCCGGCCTCGTGCAGTGACGACAATGCATCCGCCACGCGCAGCGCTGTGCGCACGGCATCCACCGGCGCCTTGGTACCAATAGCCGCCAAGCGCTGAGTTAGTGCCTCGCCCGAGATCTTTTCGCACACAATCAGGTGCTTGCCGTCGAGCTCCAGCACTGCGAGCACGTTGGCCAAATGGGTATGGCCGAGGTCTTTGGCTTTTGCGAGGAGCTTGCTGGTGGTTGCGCTCACTTCCAACACGAGCACGGGCACTTCGCGCTCGGTATCGAGCGCGGCATAGCCGACGGGCACGTTGTCGCCGTCGAGACGCTTCTCGATGCGGTAGCGCGAGCTGATGACCAGTCCGGATTCGAGTCCGGTACTCACCGTTTCACTCACTTCAGCCCTAGTTTCCTGCCATTCGAAAAACTGCTTTCGAGTGCCGCGTAGTTTCGACATAGCGTCGCACCAAATCAGTGCCCTAGTCTAGGCCCGAGGCTCTGCTCTTGGAGAGGGACACAGCACTTACAAGTGGGTTCGGCCGTTCCGCCGGACGCGGCGACTCGCATCGCTCGCGTATTCCTGCAGCGGCAGACGCCAGCCAGAGCGAGCGTTTGGCGTGAACGCTTAGCGAAGCGTGAACACCTGATTAGCGCCTCACTGGAACCGCGTTCGGGTTAGTGTTCGAAACGGGAGCAACACAAGTGCAGATCTTCGCTGGTACGAGCGGTTTCAGTTACGCCGAATGGTGTGGGCGTTTCTACCCGGAGGCGCTGCCGGGCGACCGGATGCTCGGCTTCTATGCGCAACGACTGCCCACGGTCGAGATCAACAACACCTTCTATCGCATGCCCAAGCAGGAGACGGTCATCGCTTGGCGCGAGGAAGTGCCGGACGCATTTCAATTTTCAGTGAAGGCGAGTCGTCGCATCACGCATTCGCAAAAGCTTGCTGATGTGGGTGATGACGTCGCGTACTTGTTCAACATCGTGGACGTGCTCGGCGCAAAGCTCGGCCCTGTGCTCTTCCAATTGCCGCCTTTCTTGAAGAAGGACATCGGGCTGCTCGATGCGTTCTTGGCCGTGCTTCCGGAAGGTCGCCGCGCGGCGCTTGAGTTTCGGCATCCGTCGTGGTTCACGGATGACGTGTACCGCGCGCTCGCGGCGCGCAACGTCGCGCTCGTGGGTGGTGACCTCGAGGATGCCGAGAAATCCCCACCACTCGTGGCCACGGCGGATTTCGGGTACCTCCGCCTGCGGCGCCTGGACTACGACTGTGCCGGCATCGCCGAATGGGGCACGCGCATCGCGGAGCAGAGCTGGGGCTCGGTGTACGCGTACCTCAAGCACGAAGTCCTGGGTCCGCTGTTCGCCGAGTCGCTCTTGGCCGTACTCACCGGGCGCCATCAGCCGGACTTATCCGCAGTCCGCGCGTCTATCGCGGCGCCGAAACCGAAGAGCACGCGCGGCAGCAGGGCAAACAGCGCCGCGCCAAAATCTGCGAAGAGCGCGCCGAAGCCCTCCAGAGTGCCATCAGCGCGCGCCTCGAAATCGCCTTCGAAGGCGCCCTCAAAAGCGTCAGCAAAAGGACGCAAAGCCTAGTTGCGGGCGGTGCTGCATCATCCACGAAGCATTCGCCGTGTGACGCCGGCGCCCTATTCGCGCGTTACGAAGCCCGGGCTGATCCCGTGCCTGAATGTCCGATGGCGCCCTCGGTGACCGCCTTCGCAATGATGCGGCGAATGCGCCTCATGGTGCGCGTCAACGGTGCGGCGTGTCGATACGACGTAAGATCATGTAGTCGTACTCCGGCCGGCGAATGATTGGTCGATAGCGGTGTCGAAAGTACGCCTCCCAGTACACGCGGCCGATGGGGTTCTCGTGCACTTCTAGAAGCAGGTCGGGTAATTGCGCTCGTGTACCCCAGGTCTGCTTGGCGGCCGCGTGCGCGTACTCCGCGGGCAAGAATCCCCAAATGATCCAATGCGTGAAAGTGAGTGGCTTGAGGCGAGTGGACAGGTAGCCGGTGGGAAAATCGTCGAAGATGGTGAGCGTTTTGGCTGTCGGGTTGTCGCGCTCCGCCGTCTTCAAATCGCGGTCGATTGACTCCAGGAACTTTGCCTGCTCCGAAGTCGTGAACGTGCCGCGTTGCGGGCCCGTGCGAACGCGCGTCTGGTTGTGACTGAAGTGGGCGTCGTCCGCGTAAAAGGAGGTGAACCAGGTGTGGCACTCCATGACGAAGAGGGTGCCAAAAAACGCGGCGAATACCAGCTGGTAGCCGCTGCGTCGGCTCGGGTCGCGGGCTGATCGAGCGTCGAGCAGCGCCGAGAAGCTCGTGATGCCTGCGATCAGCGCGCCCAAAACGCCCAACGAGGCGGATTGATACCAGTTAGAGCTGGTGTAGGCGATCGTCAGCATTGCGACCAGCGAGGGAGCCCAAATCAAGCGCAAGACGAAGCGTCGATGTTCCCACGTTGGATTGAGAACCGCGCATATTGGCGCAAGCACCGGTAGCGCCGTGAGCAGGATCGTGGAGGTGGTGGGTGTGGCCGCGGCTAGACCGCGCCAGTACACGAAGCCGAAGCCCAGAACTGTCAACGCGACCGCCGGCCAGAGTGACCGCTTGAGCCAAACGCAGAGCACTGGCAACGCGACGAACAGCGCGGCGAAGCCAACGATGAACCAGTGCCAATGCTCTTCCATCGAATGAAAGACGTTCAGGCGCTGCAGCGGCCCTTGGGTGCCGTACCCCATGCCTTGCGAGAAGGCGAGTAAGCGAGCCAACCCAGTTCGCCCGAGTCGCGCTGCCAGCGCGACTGCGGTTGTGAGCGCCACAAGCGCCCCCGCAGCGAAGCCCAGCAAAGCGTTGTTGCGAGCCTCTCGACGCGTAACACGGAAAAGCCAATGCAACAGGATGCACGAGTAGACCGCGACCGCGGGTGTCAGGCTCGGATGGGCGAACATTGCCGCCAAGAGCAGTAAACTGGCGCAAAATAGCGCTTTGCCAGGGCGTCCCTTGGATACCGCGTACGCGGTGCACAAGATGCCGCATAGGAAACTGAATGCGCCGCAAGTGTTGTAACTGAGCGCGAATAGGTTGAAGTACGAGAAGCCAACAACGAGCGCCGCAACGCAGCACGCCGTCGTCGTGGTGCTAATGCGCCTCACGAAGGCGAAACTAGCGATCGAACAGATCACTAGCCAGATCACGTACAGATAGCGGTTAAAGAGCACGATGCCAGCCGCCGATCCGGCGATCGCCACATATACGCGATAGAAGGGCAACAGCAGCAGCCCCGCATTTTGGAAGACGCCGAGTTCGTTGACCCAGGGACGATTGCCGAGCAAGAACGAATACGGCATCGCGCTGTAAAACGGCTCGTCAGTGTTGCTTGCGCCGTAAGGCAGGCGATAGAGAAGCAGCGCGATCGCAAACGCCCAGCTTGCGCCTGCGACGACGGTCCAGCGCTGCTCTGGCCACCATGCGCTGGGGCGCATTCGCTCGACGATCGCCCGGATCCTATGAATCATTGTCCGATCCGTCACGAGCTGCGTTTTTTCGACCTGAACACGCCGGCGTTTGGACACTGAAAGAGCCCCGGAAGCAAGCAACAAGGATGCCGCGGCCCAGGGGCTTTACCCGCCAGCTTTGCGTAGCTTCGTGAGCCGCAAGTAGTTGAACGCTGGGCGCTTCACGAGCCGCCGTAACTGTGTGACACGTACGAAGCCGCTGTGGCGTGCGGCGGGTGGCGTCTCGCGAACCAACCAGCCCCACAAGAACGACCGTTTACACGACGAGCACGGGCCCAAACCCCGAGTACTCGAACACACCCGATAGGAACCTGCGAGCGCCCTGCTCCCCGAGGGCGAAGCGCCGATTTCCGCTCAAACGCTCTATTCTGCGCGTTGAAAAAATGGCTAACCTCGGGCGCCATGTACTTCCAGGACATCATTTTGACCCTGCAGCGTTTCTGGGCGGAGCGCGGGTGCCTCATCGTGCAGCCGTACAATTCGGAGGTGGGCGCGGGCACGTACAACCCGGCTACGTTCCTGCGCGCGCTGGGTCCGGAGCCGTGGAATGCCGCGTACGTCGAGCCGTCGCGTCGCCCGACGGACGGGCGTTACGGTGACAACCCGAACCGCCTCCAGCAGTTCGATCAGTTCCAGGTGATCCTGAAGCCGAGCCCGATTAACATTCAGGACTTGTATCTCGAGTCGCTCGCCGCCATCGGCACGAAGCCTCTGGATCACGACGTGCGCTTCATCGAAGACGATTGGGAGAGCCCGACGCTCGGCGCCTGGGGTCTCGGCTGGCAAGTCTGGCTGGATGGCCTTGAGATCAGCCAGTTCACCTATTTTCAACAAGCTGGCGGCTTCGACTGCAAGCCAGTGAGCGGTGAGCTCACCTACGGCCTGGGCCGCATTGCCATGTACCTGCAAGACGTCGATACGATGTACGACCTCAAGTACAACGCGCACGTCTCCTTCGGGGAGCTGTACAAGCGCGCCGAGTGGGAATGGTCCACGTACAACTTCGAAGAGGCTGATGCGGCGGCCCATTTTGCGGCCTTCGACAAGAACGAGGCGGAGGCCAAGCGCCTGCTCGAACGCGATACTGACCCGCTAAAGAAGCTGGTTTTGCCGTCCTATGATTTCATCGTGAAGGCGGCGCACGCCTTCAACGTGCTCGATGCGCGCGGCGCGATCAGCGTGACCGAGCGCCAGCGCTACATCTTGCGCGTGCGCACGCTGGCCCGCAGCGTGGCTGAAGCATACCTCGCGCAACGCGAAGCGCTCGGCTTCCCGCTGCTCGCGCAAGCCAACAAAGCCGCGGAGTAACCGCGCACCAGCTCGAGATCGACGTTCGCATTCAAACCTCGATTAGAGCCAATGCCGTTCATTTAAGCGATTCGGCGGTAGGGCGCTTGCGGTTGTAGCTGCTCATCTTGATCTTGACGACGCGTGGGCAAGACCGTTGTGGACGGCGTGGTGGGAGGAGGTAGCGCTTGATATTTGCGCGCAACGTTGCGAGGCGCTTGGGGATCGCGCCCGGGCTGGTCACCGCAAGCCACATCCACTCATCCCGAATGAGCCG
>JBDTJC010000429.1:0-3479 GCA_039936055.1 Polyangiaceae bacterium
CCAAAGACGGTTACGTGCTCACCAACAACCACGTGGTGGCGGACGCCACCGAGATCAAAGTCACCACCTCGGACCGCCACAACTACGACGCGACGATCGTCGGCACGGATCCGAAGAGTGATTTGGCGGTGATCAAGATCAAGGGCAACGTGCAGAACCTCACGCCCGTCGAATTTGGTGATTCGGGGCGCCTGCGCTTAGGTGACATCGTGCTGGCCATCGGCAATCCGTTCGGTGTTGGCCAGACGGTCACCATGGGCATCGTGTCCGCCAAAGGTCGCACGGACCTCGGCATCGAAGCCTATGAAGATTTCATCCAGACGGACGCCGCAATCAACCCGGGTAACTCGGGCGGCGCGCTGATCAACGGGGAAGGTAAGCTCGTCGGCATCAACACCGCGATTCTCTCGCGCAGCGGCGGCTACCAAGGCATCGGCTTCGCGATTCCGAGCAACATGGTCTCGCCGATCATGAACAGCCTGCGAACGACTGGAAAAGTCGTGCGTGGCTGGCTCGGTGTCGCGATCCAAGATGTGGACCAAGAGCTCGCGGACGCAATGAAGTTGCCCTCGACCAGCGGCATCCTGCTGTCGGACGTCAAGCCCGGTACCCCAGCGGCAAAGGCCGGTCTGGCACGCGGTGACGTGGTGCTCAAGGTGGACGGCAAGGTCGTCGATCGGAGCGGGCAGTTCCGCAATATGATCGCGTCCAGCGGTGCCGCGCACAAGGTCCACATGGACTTGGTGCGTGACGGTAAGCCGCTCGCCGCGGACGTCGAGCTGGGCCAGATGCCGGACTCAGACGCCGCGGCCTCCTCGGGACCGAATTCGGCGCAAGGCGGCGCGCTCGATGGCATCGTGCTCGAGAGCCTGACGCCGCAAACGCGCGGCGCCTTCGAAATCGACGACAGCGTCAAGCAGGGCGCCGTGATCGCGCGCTTGGACCCGCAAAGCAACGCCGCTCAAGCCGGCTTACGCCCGGGTGATGTGGTGCTGGAAGTGAACCGCCAGCGCGTGGACTCGCCTCAGCGCTTCCAAGAGCTGTACTCTAAGTCGAAAAATCGCGTGCTTTTGCTGGTCAACCGCCACGGAAGCACGACCTTCATCGTGATCAAAGGCTGATCCCAATCGGTAGCAGCGCGAACGTCCCGGAAAACCTTGCTGTACACGTCGCCAGCGAGGAGCTCGCCGACGTAGCCGAGCGACCACCACATCTGGCTCAGCATCACGACGCGGTACGCGCGTGCGCCCGGCGCCAAGCGTCTGTGCAGGCCGATGTACGCGCCGCACCCGCTTGTGACGACAGCGGCCAGTACCGCGACCACTAATTGAACCGTTGCGTTCACTCGAACCGTCCAGTGAACACGACGCCAGATTCGGCCGCGCGTTGTGAATTGGCTGCAAATTGGCTGTAAATTGCCGAGGAAGCCGCGATTGTCGGTACGCTTTCGCATTTTGTGCGAGTGCGGGGTTGGGCGTACCCAGGCCGCGTTCGAAGCGGTAGCATGGCCCGCGTCATGTCCGACTCGAGGCCGCTTTCGTCCCCCCAAGCCGGCGTTCCCGTGCGCGTCGTGTCAGAGGACTTGGGCCGTCCCCGCTCGTCTCAACAGAGTTTAGCGGCCGTGAATCCGCGCGCGTGCCCCGCCTGCGGCGCGCGCTACCCGGCGGATTTTCGCGTTTGCCCGCGCGATGCGACTCCGCTGGAGGACGCGCCCAGCGATGAAGATCCGATTGTCGGCCAGCTCTTGGACGGCAACTACGAAGTGGTGCGCGTGATCGGCGAAGGCGGCATGGGCAGGGTGTACGAGGCGCGTCACACGCGCCTGCACACCAAGCGCTTTGCCGTGAAGCTCTTGCACCACGAGCTCGCGCGTGAGCCAGAAGTCGTGACGCGCTTTCAACGCGAGGCGGAAGCCGCCAGCGTGCTCACGCATCCGAACGTCGTCGGCGTTTATGACGTGAATACCAGCGCGGATGGTCGCCCGTACATCGTGGCCGAGCTGCTGGAGGGCGAAGAACTCGGTAAATACTTGGATCGCTTGGGTCGGTTGCCCGCGGTGGAGGCTGTGCACATCGTGCGTCAGGTGTGTCGCGCACTCGGCGCCGCGCACGCCGCCGGCATCGTGCACCGCGACGTGAAACCGGAGAACGTGTTCTTGGCGGGGCCCAGCGCGACCGTCAAAGTGCTCGACTTCGGCATCTCCAAAGTCGCCGAATTCAGCGACGGCTTGACCAAGACCGGAACGGTGATGGGCACGCCGGACTACATGGCTCCGGAACAAGCGCGCGGTGATCGCGTCGATGCGCGGGCCGATATCTACGCCGTCGGCGCCATCCTGTATCGCGCGCTCACCGGCCGAAAGCCGTTCGAAGGCTCGGATCCGATGGCGATTCTGACCGCGGTGCTGACGCAAGAACCGGAGCGCCCGAGCACGCTGGAGCCGTCGATCCCGCTGTCTTTGGAGCTGATCGTGCAACGCACGATGGCCAAGAACCCAGCCCAGCGTTTTTCGAGCATGGACACGCTCGAACAGGCACTTGCGCCGTTCGATTCGGCGGACGCGCCCATTGCCGCGGCCCTCCCGGCCGCTCCGCCATCCGGTGACGCGCCGGCGAGCCTATTCGAGGAAGCTGCACGCACGCTGCTCGCCACACCCTCGCCTGGCTCGGTCCACGATGCATTGGAAGCAACCGCGCGCAGCGTGCGCCTCGCGCGGCCGGGTCTGGTGTTCTTCACCGTGCTCGGCGTGCTCTGGGGCTTCGTGAATGTGGTCGTCGTTGCGGCGGCTTGCGTGCGCCTGGTGCGCGGTACGGATCTGAGCAGCGCCGAAGTCGTGCTCTCGATCCTCGGCGTGTCGGCCACCTTGGCGAGCCCCGCGAGCATCTGGATCCGCCATCTTCGCCGTGAGGTATGGCCCAGCACGCCGCGCTCGGTCGAAATGGTGATTCGGCTGCGCCGCAGCGTGCTGTACAGCGCCTCCGCCTACGGTTTCGCGGCCGTCCTCGTGCAACTCTTCGAAGGCGTCGTCGGGCGCAACGGCCTCGGCATCGCTCGGCCCGGCTGGTCCCTGTTCGTGTTCGTGATCGCGCTCGTCGTGGGCAGCCTCACGTGGCTGGGCACGCTTCGGCGAAACTAGCTCGTCACGTCTTTTCCGACCTGAAAAGACGGCCGCGCGGTGCAGCGCTCGAGCCACGCTTTGACGTGCGGGTAGTCGGCCATCGGAACTACGTCTTCAGCGCCGTAGCCAGAGTCCATCGTGCGCACCCAGGGAAAAGTGGCAATGTCCGCGATCGAAAATTCATCCGCCAAGTAGTCGCGACCGGTGAGCTGCACATCCAACACGGCGAGTAGACGCTTGGCTTCGGTCGTGTAGCGCTGCACCGGGTAGGGGTGGTCGCACTTGTCCTTGGCGTACTTGAAGAAGTGCCCGAACTGCCCGAACATTGGACCGACGCCGCCGTGCTGGAAGAACAACCACT
>JBDTJC010000430.1:0-24389 GCA_039936055.1 Polyangiaceae bacterium
GCGCCTTGGCTGCGCGCGCGGATATACCGACGACGTTCGGTCTGCCGAGTAGAAGAAACCATCAGAATACCTTCAAAAAGGGCCCGGAAAGGGCTCGAGGGGCGGGGACTATGAGCGAAGGTTCAGGCCTTGTCAACGCACGCCCGGGGATTCCGGCCCTTCCTGGTCGATTTCGGAAAAATTCACGAATTCCCGGAGAAAAATGGGGTTTCTGGGCAATCCGCGCGCGCGCGCCGGCCTGCGTGCGAGCGCCCTGCTCTCAATCCGGGCGCACCGTGGCACTGACACTGAAACTCGAGCCTGCGAACGGCTGAACTCGAGCTCGGCTCAGCTGCGCCTCGATGCACCCGCCTGACGGTTTCCCGGCGGCTGCCCCACTTACCGACACGCTTTGCACGTGCCCGTCCGAAGCGAACACCAGCACCGCGCTCGACGGAGCATCATTACCCGCGACGCAATGGCGCGCGCCGCTCATCACCGCGCCGAGCGCCGCTTGCACGGCACCGGTGGACGGTTTTGCAGGCACTGCTCCGCCGGTGCTGTCGGCGGGGCGCATCGTCGGATCTGGCGGCAAAGCGTTCGCGACCGCTTGCTCTGCAGGAGAAGCCGCGGGCGCGCTCGCTACTGGTGTCGCGGGGGCGTCTTCGAGTTCGACCTTTTCCGGTTTTGGTCCGGCGCCGGACGCATTCGGGGCGGGTGAATGCGCGCCCGTTGCGATCGCTTTGTCGTGCGTGGGTTGTGCCGCGTTGACTGCGATTTCGGGCAGCGCATCCGGGGCCACGGCAACGGGTGCAAGGGGCGCGGCGGGTACACGAGCGGGTTCTGCGACGCCGTTCGCGTTGAGGTCCGTTGTCGTTGCTTTCGGCGCCTCGGCGGGCGGGGCGGCGACTACCATCGGGACCGGAATCGGAGCGGGTTGGCGCAACCAAAACAGCACGCCTGCGGCCAGCGCGATGCCAACGGCTGCCAAGCCCAAATGGGGCCAGGGACTCCTTGCAGCAGCGGCTCGCGCGTGCGGCACTGTGGCTGCGTGCCGCGCGCTCACGACGCCCGCGGACGCCTGCGCAAGCGGCGCTGCGCCCACGTCCGCTGCGCTGGGCGGCGCAGGCGGGAGCTTGCTATTCATCACTTCGCGCAGCGCTCGCACTTCGAGCGCGCTCGGGCGCTTCGACGCGAGCATCAAGGTTTCACGCGCCATCTCACGTTCCGCGGCTTGCTTGTTCTCGACGCTGCGGCGCGCGATGTCCGCCAGGCTTTGCGTACGCACGCCGGAGTGGGTGAGTGGGGTCGCGGTTGCGGACAGCGGCGCGTTCGGCTCACCCGGCTCGTTCGGCAACGGAGCGGCAAGCAAAGCTGCGTCCGTGGAGCCGAGGTCCGATTTCGACAAGCGCGCTTCCACGGCCAGCGCTTCCTTCTCCCAATCACGTTCCGTGACCGGAAAGCTGGCCAGCGCGGCTTCGAGGTTCGCCCCGAGCTCGGGCGAAGACCGCCTGCCGGTCATGCTGCGCCTTCCTCGCCGCGAGAAACCATGCCGCGCTCAACGAGGAACGCTTTGAGCTTCTTCCGCGCTTCGTGAACACGCCAGGCGACCGTGCCTTCCGGACAGCCCAGCACTTCACCGGCTTGCGCGTGGCTGAGGCCATCGACTCCGACCAAGATAAGGGTGGTACGCAGGGTATCGCTCAAGGCGTCCATTCCGGCACACAGGGCGCGCCCGAGCTCGCGATTCTCGCTGTCGCCGAGCGGGTTCGCGCTGCCCGCGCGGGTTTCGACGAGTACGCCTTCCAATCGCGGGTCGTCGCTGGAGACGGCCTTGCGGTTCGGCTTGCGCGAGCGGATCACGTTCAACGAAAGATTGACGGCGATGCGATAGATCCACGTGAAGGCCTCGCTTCGTCCGTCGAAGCGAGCGAGCGCGCCGTAGGCACGCACGAACGTTTCTTGAGTTGCATCCTCGGCTTCGGCGGCGTCGCGCAGCAAATGCAGAGCAAGCCGGTAGATGCGCTTCTGATGGCGGCGCATGAGCGCACCGAAGGCTTCGCTATCCCCCTCTCGGGCGGCATCAACCAGTTCGCGATCCGTTCGGTTGGACATCGCTGTTCGCGCGTTCGCTCGCGCGAGGACCTCTTCGGTATGCAGCCTGGGTCCAAGATAGAGTAGCACTGCTCAATCGGACAACCGAGCCTGGCCAAAGCTTGGGCGCGCGGCTCTCGAAAACCCCTTCGAGAGCCGGTGGCTGCGACCAAAAGCTGACTGATTTCAGCTAGCTACGGGCCGGACCGCGGACACGAATTACTTCGTGTCTGTCGCGCCGAGGCGCGACTTCAGCAGGTCCCCGAGCGTTCCGAAGCCGCCTTCGGCTTTCAGCTTCGCGCGGTACTCTTTGTGTGCGCGGCGCTCTTCGTCTTCCTTGAAGCCGCGCAGGCTGAGCTTGGGCTCGCCGCTGCGCAAATCCAAGTCCACCACCTTCAGGTCGAGGATGGTGCCGGGCTTGAACACTTTGCGCAGGTCAGTACCGCGCGCGGTACCAGTTTGCGCGCCGGGGATGAAGCCGCGAGCCGCTCGCCCGGTGACGCCGAGCAAACGCACCAGCACGCCCATGGCCTCACCTTTGACGACCTCCGCTTTGACCAGCGCGTTGCGCACGATCTTTTGCGGGGCCTCGTTCGCTTGTTCGCCGGTCGGCGCGAGGTGGAACGTGAGCTTCTTCGAGCGCGGATCGAAATGGTGCACCACCACGTCGACCTCTTGCTCCAGCTTGAGCACGGACTCCGGGTGCTCGATGCGCTCGAGGGACAAGTCGGAGACGTGCAGCAGGCCATCCACACCCGGTTCGAGCTCGACGAACGCGCCGAACTTCTCCAGACGGGTGACCTTGCCCTTGTGCACGGAGCCTTGCGCGTACTTCTGCTTGGCGAGCGCCCAGGGGTCGTCGATCAGCGCTTTGCGGCTGAGCCAGATCTTGCCGCGTTCGTCGATCTTCGTGATCTTGACTTCGATGCGCTCGCCGGCGCGGAGCAGCTCCGTCAGTGGTACGCGCGAGTCATGGCTGGCTTCGGAGGCGTGCACCAAGCCTTCCAAATTCTCGGCTTCGGGCAGGGCGACGAACGCGCCCCACTCCACCACCGTGCGCACGATGCCCTGCATGACCTGGCCTTCTTGCAGCAGGGTAATGGCGTGTTTTCGGCGGTCGTGGGCTTCCGCCTCAAGCATCGGGCGGCGCGAAACGACGACGTCACGGCCGGCCTTTTCGTACTGCACGACCTTGAACTCGACGCGCTGACCGACCAGGACTGCGAAGTTCGCGTTCGCCGGATGCAGATCCATGCCCGAGGCCGGCGCGAACGCGCGCAAGCCGTCGATGTCCACTTCCACACCGCCCTTGATGACGCCGGTGATCAGACCGGAGACCAGGGTTCCGTCTTTTGCGGCAGCCTCTACCTTGGGCTTGGCTTCTTCCTCGCGCAGCGGTTTGCGGGTCATCACCACGAGCCCGCCGCGCAGACCATCGTTATGAATGCGGGCGACGAAGCGATCCCCAACGACGGGAACCAGGTCGTCCGGTTCCATCTCGTTGCGATCGAAGATGGCCAGCGCTTTGCCGGAAAGGTCGACCATGATCGCGGTCTCCAGCACCGCGGTCACTTTGCCGAACACTTCTTCACCCGTGTGGAACGGGGCGCGGTCACTCGCTCGGTGATGTTGCGGACGCTGCGCCCCGCCTTCGCGTGCTTCACGCGTTTCGCCACCAGCGGCGCCGGATCGCTTCTTCTTGCGACGGCGCTTCTTCTTGGGCTTGTCGCCTGGGGCCGCGCCAGGTGCGCCTTCTGCTTCGGCGGTCTCGCCTTCTGCCGTCTCGCCAGCAACGCCTTCGCCTTCCGACTCGGTGTCGTCCGAATCATCGGCCGCGGCCAATGATTCGGCGCCTGCGTGTGGCGTCGTCGCTTGCGCGACGCTCTCGGTGGCCGCGGGCTGTGCTGTCGACGCAGCGACGCTCTCGGTCGAGTGCTCGGCGCTGGGTGTGGACGGGGCGTCGCTTGAAATGGTGTCGGTGGACGTCATGGCGGGGGGGGGCGTGTGCCCTATATCTCTCTTGCAGCCGTCTGCCAATCTTCACCGCAGGCGGCGTTGTTTCTCATCGTTACGAGCGCTGCAGCTCCGTTCAGCGGGCGATCGGCAGCCGCCGATTTACGCCGCCGCTGCGGTCGATCAGGAGTCCGGCTTCGGGTTCGCCATGCTGCAGGTTTTCCAGCAGTTTAGTGGCGATGGACACGAATGCCTGCGCCGTCTCGGACTCCGGGGCCGCTTGGACTACCGGGGTCCCGGCGTCGCCCCACTGGCGCACGGAGGGGTGGAGCGGAATTTGTCCGAGCAGCGGCGCCTTGGCGAAATCCGCGATGCTCTGCCCGCCGCCGCTACCGAAGAGTTCGTGCTTCTTCTCGCAGCCGTCACAGATGAAGTAGCTCTCGTTCTCGACCACGCCGAGCAGCGGGATGCCGACCTTCTGCGCCATCGACACGGACTTGTACACGTCCTGCAGGGCGACCTCTTGGGGCGTGGTCACGATCACCGCGCCGGTGCTGCGCACCTTTTGGGACAGCGTGAGCGCGATGTCCCCGGTGCCCGGCGGTAGATCCAAGAGCAGGAAATCCAGCTTGCCCCAGTTCACGTCTTTCAAAAATTGGAGCAACGCACCGTGCAGCATGGGACCGCGCCAAACCACGGCGGACTTGGGGTCCTCGAGCAAGAAGCCGATGCTCATCAGCTTCACGCCGAAGCGCTCCAGCGGCTGGATCTGCTTGCCGTCGCTGAGCGGTTGTCCGGTGATGCCGAACATGGTCGGGACACTCGGTCCGTAGATGTCTGCGTCCAGCAAACCGACGGAGTGACCCATGCGTGACAGCGCCAGGGCCAGGTTGCTGGCGACGGTGCTCTTACCGACGCCGCCCTTGCCACTCATGATCAGGATGACGTGGGTGACGCCGGGGACGGGATCGTCGGGGCCGATCTCGCGGAGAGCCGTGGGTTCGCTCATGACGCCCGGGGCGTAGAGCCGAACTAGGACTCTGTCAAACCAACTACAGCGCTCCGGACAGCCAGGCGATGATCACGCCGATTCCGAAGCCAATCCCGGTCGCGATCAGGGCAGGCCAGGCATTTCGGGCGCTGCTGCGGCGGATGGGCGCCTGGGTGGAATGGCGTCGTTGTTCGACCTCGTCCCAGCCGGTCTCGCCCTGGGCGGGCATGAAATCCTTGCCGGCCTCGAGTTTCGGCGTGCTCGGGGAGCGGGGGAAGCGCGGGGCCATCAGGATCGAATCGGTCACGCCGCGCGCGTAGGAGGCGACGCGGATCGGGATCACGGACGACCCCCGCGGCGGCCGCTCGGAAGCGATGATCGAGCCCTGCGACCCTGCGGCCTCGTGGATCCTCACCTCTCGTGGCGCAGCGATCAGCGGGATTGGGTCGCTGAACATGCGGCGTTGTGGGCCGAGCGACAGCGCTTGCGCCGCGGCTCCCACGAACGGGTGCAATAGCTCGGCAAATTCTTCCGCGCTTTCGACGCGGCGGCGTGGGTCGAGTGCCAAGCCGCGCTCCACGATTGTGGCCAGGAGTTTGGGTACTTGCGGGTTGGCCTGGTTCAGCGCCTCGAAGTCCCCGGCGGCGACCTTTTGCAACACTGCGCCCGCGGTTTTGCCTTCGAACGGGTCACGGCCGGCGAGCATCGCGTAGAGCATGGCGGAGGCCGAATAAATGTCGCTGCGGGCGTCGACGCTTCCACCGCGTGCGGCTTCGGGAGCCATGAACATGGGCGTGCCACCGGAGCTGCGCGCCGTGCTGCCGTCTGCGTCGAGCATGCGGCGCGCAATGCCGAAATCAAGCACCTTGACGTGTGGGCGATCGGGGCGCGGATGAGTGACCATCACGTTGGCGGGCTTCAAGTCACAGTGCAGGAAGCCCTGCGCGTGTGCCGCAGACAGCGCAGCGAGCACCTGCAGCATGAGCTCACAGGCATAGTTCGGGGGCAGTGCGCCGCGCGTGTCGATGATGTCTTCGAGCGTCTCGCCGCGCAGCAGTTCCATCACCAGGTACGGCACGCCGTCGGGCGTCAGACCCAAGTCGTGAATGTCCACCACGTTGGCATGCGCGATGCGCGCCGCGGCGCGGGCCTCAGTCACGAATTGATCGCGGTGCTCGGGGTCGGCGAACGCTTCGCGACGCATCACCTTGATGGCGACGAACTTGCCGACCACCAAGTGCTCAGCCTCGTGAACGGTGCCGCTCGCCCCGGACCCAATCTCGCGCAAGAGGGCGTACTTGCCATCCAACACCACCCGCGATTCGAGACTTTGAGCGACCGACATCTCTCCAATAGGAGGTAAACGGCCGCTAGACGACTAAGTTGAGGGGGCCCCCATCTACTACACCCGCGTCTCGTCTCAAGTCGGGACTATGTCCACAAAACGCGAACGGCACGCCCTCCCGCGATGGGGGAGCGTGCCGCTCGGTTACGCGCTTGGCTTTAGCTCACTTGACGCTGACAGCACCGGCGACGGTACCCGCCGCGTCCAATGCCGAACCGAAATTCGCCGACGCGGTGCCGAGCGTGTCGACGATGAGCGCGCCGCAAACGATGCCATTTGCGTTCAGCTTGCTGCTGCCGGTGATGTCAGCGCCGGCCGAAACGGCCGCGCTGAAGCTATCCACGAAGGCCTGACCGCGCGCTTTGAACACGACTAGGATCTGCGGCAGGTTGGCTTCTAGCGAGGCAATCGCCGTTTGCAGCTGCAGCTGGCCATTCGCGTCCAGATCCGCGTTCGCCTTCGCGACGACGGCAACGCTTGGGGGCGTGCACTCTGCCTTGGCGCTCGCGCTTGCGTTGCAGCTACCCTGGCAGCTCGCGTCGACCTTGCAGCCGCCTTCGAGCGTACCGCCCTCGCACTTGAGGGGGGTGTAGTCCGAGTCACATGAGCCGTCGCACTTCACGTTTACATTCGCGGTGGCCGTGCAGGCTGCGTCACAGTGACCGTCGCAGACGCCGGTGCAGTTGATCTTCGGCGCGTCAGCGTCCAGCGTGCACGTGCCGTCGCATTGGCCGTTGCACGAGCCGTCCGCCTGAATGCCGGTGCCCTTCGCGGTAGCGCCGCCGGTGGCGCCTGCCGAGCAGGTGCCGTCGCATTTGCCCTTGCAGTCGACCTTGACGCCGCCGCTGGCCGTGCAGCTTCCGCTGCAGCCGCCGGTGCAGCTACCCGTGCACGCCACGTCGGCGCTGCCGGAAGCGGTGCAGCTGCCGCTGCACTCGACCGTCAGCGTGCCGCCCTTGCAGGTCGGCGGGGTGGCCTTGATGTCGCAGCTTGCGTCGGCCGAGCAGGAAGCTTGGCAGTCCGCGGTCGCTTTGATAGATGCCGTGCACTTCGGGGGCTCGAAGTCCACGCTCACGCTGCCGGCGAGGCTGCCCTTGGCGCCGAAGTCTGCACCGATAGAGGCCTTGGCCAGATCACACCAGCCCTTGAGGGCGTCGGTACCGGTCTTGCCGTCGACGCTCGCATCCGTCGGGTCCGCGCCCAGGTCCAAAGCAATGTTTTGGCAGGCGGTGGTCACATCCGCGATGGAACCAGTGGCAACAGCGGACAGGTCCGACGAGGCATTCGCGAACGCGGAGAAGCTGCCCTGAATGCTGGCATCCACGTCGAACTTAGTGTTCGTCATGTCCGTGCCAATCTTGAAGTCCGAACAGCACAGCGCGCCTTGCGCGTCTTTGACGGCGCTGCAGCCGGCGCCCAGGGAAGAGACGGCGAGGGCCGTGACGGCGAGTGCGGTGAACGACTTTAAGCGATTTTTCAAGATCATACGAAGACTCCTCTTAGTGCGGTTGGAGCGCCGCCCCACCACCATGCGGTTCGGCACATTCCCTACTTGCGTTCCGACGTTGCGAACCGCGCGCTATTCAAAGCGACGGCGGCAAGGACTGTACAGTAGGTCCTACCACCTTCGAAACCCCACATTTATGCCACTCCGGGCGGTTGGCCGGGCTCTGGCTGCGGCTATTTGGCGGGCCAGCAACCGGTTTGGGATGAGGCACCCAAGCCGGTGGCGGTATTCGCTCCGACGCACACGCCTTTGCTGCCGCTTGTAGAGTTATCGACGCAGCTCATCTCGAGCAACCCCTTGGGCGTCTTCGGGCAACCGTGACCGGTGCACGTGCCGCTTGAGTCTGCGTCCTTGCCGCACGAACACGTGTCAGCGAAGTTCACGCACCAGTGTTCGCCCGTGAACTCCGAGGCGGTGCACGCGCCGTTGCTGCCGCAGTCCGCATCCTTCAAGCAGGGCTCGCAGCTCTTACCCGTGCCGGTACAGCTCCCGAAGCGGTGCGAGCACGTCGCCACGTTCAAGGCTTGATCGGTGACGGCGCATTCTGCGGCATTGCCCCAGGGGCAAGACGGGTGCGCTGTGTCACACAGCTGCGTGCAGATCTTGGCGCCGCTCGCGTCTGCGGCACACACCTGATTGGCGGTCCCGAAGCAATCTGCATCGGTGCTGCACGTGTTGCAGAATTTACGTGGGCGGCACACGTTTCGAGTCGGCCCGCGGCTGCCGCATTGGTACGGCTTGCCGTCGCCAATCTGATCCGAGGTCACGCATTGGCGGTCTTTCGGCACGCCTGTGACGCCGCATTCATCCGTGCAGGGTGAACGAACCAGCGGGGTGCAGGCGTAGCCGTCCGCGCACGTTGCGTCAGTCGTGCAGGCCACGGTGCAATACGCTTCGAGGTCACCCGAGCCTGCGCCGATGCACAAGAAGCCGTTCGCGGCGTCGCAATCCGAATCACCGTTGGGACAGCGCGTGTAGAATTGCCCGGGCCTCTGCGGATGACTCAGATCGCAGTAATGGCCGTTGCCGCCATCGGCGTCCGTGTTGGGCTCGCATTCACCGAAGCCTTGGCAATCGAAGTGCGTCTGACAGCTCAGCCGGCACGTGCCTTGGACGCAGAACTCACCCGTGTTTTCGTCACACTGCGCGTTGGCGGAGCACGCGGTCGAGCTCGCGGGTGCCGTGCTCGTGCGGCCGGCGCTGCCGGCGCCGTCTGAAGCGATGGATGTTTGGCAGTCGCTGCGTAGGCACTCGCTCTTCGAGCAAGCGGAGAGCGCCGTGAGGCTCAGCACGACGCTCCAGGCCAAGATGAACAGCAGGTTTCGTCTCGCAGAGCGTGCCTGCGTGCGCAGCGCTGACTCATGAACGAGTCGTGAAACCATTCGAGAAAACGCAGTGCTCTTGACGGGATGGTCCACGGGGATACCGTGTAGGACAGTACTCGGTTTTCTTGGTCCGAGAGCCATTCTCTCACTATCTCCCACCGTCAGGGTTGCTCGCATGAAACCGCCGATTGCTCGACTACTGTTGGCCCCGTTCCCATTGGCCCTGTTCGCCGCCGCGAGCCTCACCGCGGGTTGTTCGAGCAGTCCGCTGACCGGTAGCTCCGAGCTTGACTCTCAAGGCGTGAGTGCGGGCGCGGTCCCTGGCCCGACGTCGAGTTTCGCTTCGTATCCGGCCGGTCCGTACGGCACCGTGCGCGGCGCAACGATCGCGAACGCCACCTTCCTGGGTTGGAAGCACCCCGACACCGCCCTGTACGACACCACCCAATTCGAGAATGTTCGGTTGTCGGACTTCTACGATCCCGACGGGCACACGGACGTGAAGTTGCTGGCAGTCAACGCCTCGGCGGTTTGGTGCAGCGTGTGCCGCTCCGAGTACGTGGACATGAAGACCAAGGGCACGTACGCGGAGTACCGCGCCAAGGGCGTGGAAATGCTGGGCACCTTGTTCGAGGACAACGCTTACTACCCCGCGCAGCCGACTGATTTGCACAATTGGGGCTCGGTTTCGAACCACGCGGTGACGTTCCCGTTGGTGCTGGACCCGAGCTTCAAGATGGGCGCGTATTTCGATTCCGATGCCACGCCGCTCAACATGCTGATTGACGTGCGCACGATGACCATCGTCTCGATCACCATGGGCTACAGCGCGACGTACTGGACCGACACGGTGCAGGCACAGCTCGATAAGCGGTGATGCGCGGCGCTGGTCTTTTCCTGTACCTGACCCTGCTCGCGGCAGGGGTTGCTGCGTGTGCGCCCGCGGGCGCGCCGGGTTCTGCCGGCAAAACCCAGGTGGCTCCGCCGGACTTCGAGCTGTCCACGGTCGACGGCCGCAGTGAGCGCCTGAGCCAGCACCTGGGCAAAGAGGTGGTGCTGTTGGACTTCTGGGCTACGTTTTGTGAGCCGTGCTTGGCGGGCATGCCGCATTTGGACGCACTGTATCGGCAGCACCAAAAGGAGGGCTTCGTCGTGCTCGGCATCGACATCGACGGCCCGGATTCGATCGCCCAGGTAAAGACCGTGGTGTCCAAGCTCGGCGTCAGTTTTCCGATCTTGCTCGATCAAGAAACGCGCGTGGTTGCGCTGTACAACCCGAAGACGAGCGCGCCGTACAGCGTGTTGATCGGGCGTGATGGTCGCATCTTGAAGAAGCAAGAGGGCTACACCACGGGCGACGCGGCCACGCTCGACCACGACGTGGTGGCGGCGTTGGCGCAAACGCCCGCGCACTGAGCTGCGCGCTCAGAAGCGCAGCGTCAAATCGAGCGCGGCGCCTTCGAAGGGCGGGAACACGCGACACACGCCGCCCACGCAGCGCAGCGCGCCGCGACGTTGCCCGACGAAGAGTGACACGCTCGAGTCCGAGCTGAGGCGGTAGCCGACTTGGCCGTTCACGTAGGTGGGCGGAACAGCGGCGTTGGTGTCGTAGGAGAAGCCGAGCGCGGCCGACCAATGCGGCGCGTAATCGAAGCCGATGAGTTCATCTCCTTCACTCCAGGGCGCGCCGGGCCCGCCGACTACTTGGTGCCGGCGGCGGTGCCAGCCTTGCAGCTCCATGGATAGCGGGCCGCCGAGGGCCAGGGCGGCTTGATGGCGGGTGTAGATTTCTCGGTAAAATACGTGGGTTTCGCCGTTGTCGGTGGCGAGCGCGCGGTCCGTGTCGTCGAAGCGACTGCCGACCGAGACGTCCGCCTTCGAATGATGGTCGCGGCTGTGCAGCTCGAAGCCGGCGGCGCTGTCCAAGATGCGATTGCGGGTGTCGTGGCTGACCTTGCACGCGTCATTGGCGGCGGACTCCGCGAAGGATTCGTAATAGCCCGCCCAAGCGTACGCGCTGGCCACGTTGGACAAGGCGACATCCCCGCGCAGGCGGCCACCGCTGACGCAGGTGTTGAAATTCTCGAACTCTGTATCGAGGAACAATGCTTCGGTCGTGGGTGGCGCGCTGGCTGCGAGCGTGCTGAACTCGCGCGCGCGCAGCGGGCTCACGTTCGCCAGGAGCGGGAAGAAGCGCCGGTAGTGTTTGCCTTCGAAGTTCAGGTTCAGCGCGCCGGCTTGTACGCTCACGCTGAGGTACAGCGCTTCGCCCAAATCCGGCTTCGGGGCGCTGTGATCCGCGGGCTTCAGATCTTGGAGCGCGACTTCGAGGTAGGCCGCGCCGTGTCCGCCCAGGTCCGCGAGTTCGAAGGACGCGCTGCCGGTCGCCATTTGCGTCGCGCTGCGCACGATGTCGTTCGCGAGCGGCATGCCGCGCTCCAAGAGCGAACCCTGGACCGCGATTTTGGCGGCCTTGTGGCTGACTTCGAGCTGCCCGCCGAAGATCTGATCCGGCGCGTAGCTGCACGTCGCAAAAGTCGCGCAATTGCCGGTGTTTGGCGCGAAATCCGTGCTCACGGCGCGCGGCATGCCGGCTTCCAGCGCAGACACGAAGCCCGGCGTGACGCTCGAATCCACTCCCAGGTAGCGTCCGCTCGCTGGGTCGATGCGCAGCGGGTTCAAAGTGCCGGCGACCACCGTCGCGCGCAGGCCGAGCGTGCCGCTCCTCAGGCGCGCGGTGGCACGCGCGCCGCGCAGCGTGGTGTCGCTCGCGAGCTCGTCCAGCTTGCGCAGGCTGAGCACCAAACCGCGCCCGAACTGCACGTAGCCGTCACCCAGGCCGAGCTCTAGGTTCGGGCTTTGGTACGTGGCGTAGTACTTCGCGGGGTACAGCCAATTGATGTAGCGGTTCGAGAGCTCAACGCCCGCTTCGTCGACCTTTTGTCGGAAGTACGCGGGGGCCGTGCTGGAGGTCACGCCGCCGGGCCGCGCGTACACCAAATCCAGCGCGATTTGCGTGGCGTTGGGCGAGCGGTAGAACCAAGCGTTGTCCAGCCGCAGCCCGACTTGCCAGGCGCCGCCGTTCGCGAGCACGTTGATGCGGTTGTAAAACACGCCCCAATCATCGTTGGCGCGCGTCGGCACTTGGTTGGGGCGCGTGTCCCGGTTGTCGAAATTGTACAGTAGCGTCGAGGCTTCGGTCACGTCGAACGCGACCGGCGTGCCGAACACATCCTCCGGCTCGAGCGCTTCAGCACGCGTTCCGAGAGAGCACAGCCCAACTGCCACCCCCCACCCGAGCGCCAGCGCGCGGCTACTTTGGTAACGAATCATCGATATACGGCCAGAGAATGCTCTCTTGGTCACCGAGTAGCTTCTTTTCGATCTTCATCGTGTGGGCGTTCACGACGAGATTGAGTGGCGCGGTGTCCGCGGGCGCATACGCGCCGAGCTGATAGTCCGGGTCGAGCAGCATCGCGAAGTTGGACTTGAAGGTCTCGACCCAGGTCGCCAAATCTTGCACGGAGGCGGGGTCGCGTTTCGCGTCTTGGAACAAAGTTCCAACGATGCGCAGACCGCGGGGCGCGTACTGATTGTTTCTCGTGGGCAGTCCCTCGTGCTCGGTGCGGCAGGCCGAGCACCACACCGCGCACGTGTCGATCAGGATCAGGCCGATGCCCTTGCTGCCGGTCGGGTCGTAGTAGTCCGAGAAGGCGATGTTTTGCAGCGCGCTTTCATCGTGGCTGCCCTTGCTCGGATCACGAAAGCCCTTGAAGCAAACGTTAGCCACGGTGTCGCCTTCCTCGGTGCCGTAGGGGCCGTCCGGGTAGTTCGCAGAATCACAACCGCTGGATGCCAAGAGTTCAGGCGGAATGGTCGGCGTGTTGCTGCCGCATGCGCTGACTAACGCTGCGCACAAGCCGAGCCCAGTGAGTCGTAGAGCAATCCGCCGCCCCGCCCCCGCCATGTTATTTTCTGCGCACCGCGATCGACGACAAGATCGGGATCCCGCCGCTGCTGGTGTTGATGCTGGCGCCGTCTGCGCTCACGCTGCCTTCGGCGACCTTGACCCAAGTGCCGTAGGGTGCCCATTCCTCGGCGACATCCAGGCCTTGGATGAACACTTCCACCTCGGTGCCGCTGCGCCAATGTTGACTATTGGGCAGGCTCACTTGGGCGGCCGGGCAAAACGTGGTGCCCAGCGGGGCGACCGCGTAGCCGAGCTCGAAGTTGAAGTGGGTCAGAGCCAGCGCTTCAGCGCTGGTCCCGAGCGGAATCGCGGTGCTTCGAAACACGAGGTCCGCGTCGTCTTCGTACGTCAATCGGTCGTGTTCGACGTCTGTGCCCTTGGCAAGCGTGAGCGTTACCTCGCCGTTGGTCACGGCTCCGCTTTTGGGGAACGGGGCTCCGTCGGCAAAATCGGGCAGCTGCAGCGCTTGCACGGGGCCCAGGTCTTGGGTCGCGTCGACGCCGAGCGGAACGGCCAGCTCCGCGTACTCGAAGCCGTCACCGTATTTGAACGCGGGACGGGTGAGTGCGGTGTGCGGCGCGACCACGGTCTTGCCGTCTTTGCCGCTCGTCCCATTGAAGCATTGGTCGATGCCGCACACCTGGACGGGTAGCTCGGCTAGCCCGACCGCGTGCCCGTCGTTCACGATCGCGTCGACTTCGTCGATCTTTACCGGAGCCGCGTCCACGGCGTAGCCAGGCGCGCTGCACGCCAGCGGCGCGGTCGTGGACTTACCGTCGTCACTCCGCTTGCTCGATGAGCACCCGAGCAGCGGCAGCAAACCCAGCGCAGCGCAGGCGAGCGAAAGCGGGATGAGGCGCATGACTTCGCAAGCGTACACAACGCTTTGCTGGCCCGCCAACGGCGCGTGTTTCTACGGTATTTCCAGGTGCGCGCAGGCGAGCAATCTCAGAAAAACACGCCCATGTACCAGCGCAGCGTTTGGGCAGTCGAGGTACTGGAGGAGCCGGTGATCGAGGCCTTCTCAGAAGCGGTGTAGCCGAGGCCTGCCATCGGGAACAACACGCCGTACTCCAGCTTGGTGAAGAAGCCGCCGCGCTTACTCGGGTCGTCGTTGAGGGCGCCGTCCTTCGACTGGAAGTACACGTTGGCGTTCAACTCCACGCCGAGGTCACGGGCGTGACCGGGGGCCTGCTCGAACTCGGAAGCGCGCGACCAGATTGCTGCGAAGCTGCCACCGAGCTTCTGGCCCGAGGTGTCCTTCAGGAAGTCGTAGCTCACGCTGGGGCGGAAGTAGTACGTGCCCTGAACCCGCGTCAGGATGTTGCGATACAGGATCAAGTCGATGCTGTACGCGGGGTTGAAGCGGAACGTGGAGTCCGTGCGGTTGCCGTGTTGGTCTGTGGGGCCGGTCAACGGTGGCGTCAGGCCTTGCACGTCCGAGTCACCGGATGCCCAACCGAAGTTGAAGCCGAGGTGCAGCTTGTCCTCGACTAAGTTCTGCGCAAGTTCAGCGGCGAGGCCGTACTGGCGGACCTTGTAGCCGACGTTGGCGGTCTTAGAAGCGACCGTCGTGATGTTGTCCAACGCGCCCTGTACGGTGACGCCTTCCATCTCGAAGCGGAACTTCTTGTACAGAAGCTGCAGCCACAGATCCGGAGTCCACTGGCTGGCGCCGCGGCGCGCGAACTGGAGCGTGTTGGTGCTGACCGAGCAACCGAGCGCGGCTGCGCCTTCCCCACACGTGCCTGAAAGATCATCCGCCAGGAGCTGGTGACGGTACTGAACCTGCAAGCCGCCGTTGATGACCACATCACCCTTGGCCAGGGACAGGCGGGTCAGCTCGCGGCTCTTACGGTGGGCGACCTGTAGCGTGTACTGCGTCACGTCATCCGCTTGCGCCATGTCGTACGGCTGGCCCGCGGGGATGCCGAAGTTGTCGCTCGTCGCGCCTTCGTTGATGTAGTCCCAGGCGCCGGTCACGTACAGGTCGAGCGGCTTGATGCCGGTGGTGAACGAGATGCGGTCGATGGTCGACTGGTAATTGTCGTCGTAACCATCCCCCGAGTTGTCCAGGATGCCGAGACCCCAGTGGTTGGGCATACGACCGAAGCGGAGCTCACCCACCGGGGTTGCGTACTCGGCCCAGGCGCGCTTGACGACGATGCTGTCGCGCAAGCTGTTCACGCCGGACGTCGGCGCGGCCGTGGTGTTCGTGGAGAAGCCGATCGGCGTGTAGCCGCTGCGCGCAGCGACCGCGACGCCACCGTTGCCAGGATCCGTTGAAACCGTGTTGCTGTACCCGCCGGGCGTGGAGCCCAACACCACGTTGTCCAGCAGGTCAATCTGCGTGATGATCCGCAAATTATCGGAGATATGCAGCTCCGGGTCGAGGCGGAAGCGAATGTTGGCGCCGGCCTGCGTACCACTCTTGCAGCCGTAGGCGGCGTTCGTGGCCGCGGTGTCGCTGCCGCTGCCGCTCTCGTTCTGCGTGCACACCGAAGGACCGCGGGCCGTGCCGGTCACGTCGTTGAAGTAGTGATCGAGGGGGCGCCCAAACGGGCTGCTGCCCGGTGCGTCGCTGCGACCCAAACTGAACTGATAGAACATCTCCGCGCGCACGCGGAAGTTGCCGTGCAGCTCTAGCAGCGGCCGCGCGTGAGCCCACCAGTCTTCAGCGAACACTTCGCGCTCGCCGGACTTGTTCACTTCACTCGGGCGCTCGTTGTTTTGGCGGCGCAGCTCAGCGGCGTCTTTGCCCGGCTCGGGCCACGCGGGGAGCGGAGCGAACGAGCCGCTTGGCGTGCCCAGTGCGGGAGCCGCAGGTGCTGCTTCTTCTGGCGCAGGAGCAGCGGCGGTGTCAGCAGTTGCTGCGGCGTCGGCTTTTGGCGCGGGACTCGGCGCAGCAGCGGCAGCGCCCTCAGCAGGCGTGCTCGCTGGTTTCGGCTGCGCTTCCGCGAGCGCCGGGGTGACCAAAAAACCGAGCGCAATTAAAGAGGCAACGGAGGCTTGTTTCATGCGGATCTTCGCTATCTGCCGGCGGCAGACGGGGGGTTTCGCACGCGCGGCGGAAGACTGTCAACCACGCGGCCAGGAGCTTCAGAAAGCCGGGCTTTGCGGCCTATTTGCGGAACGCCGCCATGATGTCCGTGCCCACTTGGGCGGCCTGCTGCCCCAGCTCTGGGGCCGGGATCTCCAGAGCGGACATGGTTTTAGCCACGTCCGAAAGCTGCTGCTGGAGGGACCAGCCGGGGCTTTCTGGCAGCCCGAGCGCGTTCCGGAAGGTTTCCCCGAGCTGGATGGCGGAGCCGTAACGGAGGTCGGGATCTTTGGCTAGCGCGCGCGCCATGAGCATGTCCAGCACCGGCGGAGCTTGCTTGATGAGAGAGCTGAGTGGGGCCGGCGCGTCTTCGATTTGCGCGGTGCGGACCATCAGCTCGTTGCGTTCGGGTGAGTCGAAGGGGGTGACGCCAGTGAGCATCTCGTACAGCACGATGGCCGCCGAATACAGGTCCGATCGTGGATCGAGCGGCTGGTTGAGCACGGCTTCCGGCGACATGTACGCACCGCTGCCGGGCGCCATGCCGCCGGTGTTCTTCACTTCCTCCGCCGGGATCTGCGCGATACCGAAATCCGTGAGCTTGACCACGCCGTCACCGCGCACGAGCAGGTTTGAAGCCTTCACGTCGCGATGCAAAATGCCGAACGCATGAATGGATGCGAGCGCGCCCAAGAGCTGCGCGAAATAGTGCCAGGCCTGAGCGAGCGGCAACGCGGGCAGAGGACCGCGCCGTGACTCGACACGCACGCGCTGAATCAGATCGCTGAGCGGCTCGCCGTGCACGAGCTCCATCACCAGCGCCAGTTGGCCGTCGAATTCCGACAGGCCGAAGAAGTGCACGATATTCGGGTGCGAGAGGCGCGCGAGCGCCGTGGCTTCACGCAGGAACAATTTGCGCGCGCGCGCTTTACCCTGCAGCAGCGGGTGCAGCAGCTTGATCGCGATTGGGTGGGGCGGGGTATTCGCGAACCGGCCGGCGGGATTGTAATACAGCCAGGCGCGATAAACGACGCCCATCCCGCCCTCACCGATGATGTGGCCGAGCACGGCGCGGCCCCAATCCTCCAGCTCGAGCTCAGCGCCCGGGCCGATCACGGCTTTGGCGCGCGTAATGGCCTGACCGCAATTGGGGCAAAAGCGAGCTTCGTCGACGACAATGCTCTTGCACGCAGAACAGACTGCCACGGGCGAAAGCATATCGGAAATCGTGGCGCACGTGCGCGGCGGCCTTCGCACAAGCTGCATGAGCTTCATTAAGCCGCTGCGGTGACACGAAACACAGGAGCGCACGCGCCCACCTGCTGAAATGTGCGTGCTGCCCGAGGGATTGCGGAGCGCGTGGAGTCTGTGGGAGGCTAAGTCCGATTCTGCCGAGTATGTCTTTCACGTGCGCGGCAGTGGTCAGGAGGAAAGCCCAGTTGCTTCGCAAACTTCGCTCGTTGCCCGCGCATCCGATGGCGTCTCGTTTCAGCGTTCCCAACGCAGCGCGTCGCACGCTGCTCTTGGCCAACGCTTCGCTCGCTTTGGCTGTCTTCACTCACGCTCCCGCGGCTCACGCGCAAGCGGTGAGCGGCGACTTCGCCGTGCAGCGCTTCGATCCCGCTGCGGGTCCACACAACTATTTTACGACTCGCGGTGCTCGCACCGACGGGAAGATGGTGTGGAGCGCCGGCCTGGTCGCGAACTACAGCTACCGCCCGTTCGACGTGCGCACCTGCGTGGTGGAGGACCCGGCGGACCGCGCGGCAGGTAAGACCTGCAGTGACGCCGTCGCGCGCAGCGTACGAACGCTGAGGGTGATCGAGAACGAGTTCACCGGCAACCTGATGGGGACGCTCACGCCGATCCCGCGTCTGCAGTTGGCGATGAACATTCCGGTGTCGTGGGTGAAGGGGCAGGGCCTCGATGCGACGACGCACTCCAACACCACGAACGGCATCAACAGCGTTGGCGTTGGTGACGCGCAGCTCGAAGCCAAGGTGCGCATTCACGGTCAGGTGACTGACCCGTTCGTGCTCGGCGCGGCGGCGTTCGTGACCGCGCCGCTCGGTCACGCCACGGCCAAGAATGACTACATCGGCGATACGCTGCCCAGCGCGGGTCTGCGTTTGATCTTGGATGGTGAGAAGGGCCCGTTTTCCGTGGGCGCCAACTTGGCCGGCGTTTTCCGCGACAAAGGTCAGGTGGGTACCTCGACCGTCGGCTCGGAAGGGCGCTACAGTGTGGCTGCCGGCTTCCGCGTCAGCCCCATCGTGCGCGTGCTCGTGGACGGCTTCGGCACGACGCGCTTCTCGACCACGCAGGGCGAGAACACGTTCGAGATCGACGGCGGGTTCCAGTTCTTTCCACTCAGCTCGCCGCTCGCGATCTCGCTTGGCGGCGGGACTGCGCTGGTGGAAGGGGTGGGCGTGCCGAAGTTCCGCGGCATCCTCGGCCTGACCTACGCGCTCGAGAAGCGCGACCGTGACGGGGACGGCATCGACGACTCGGTCGACCAGTGCCCGACGGAGCCGGAAGACTTCGACGGACACGAGGACTCGGATGGTTGCCCCGACCCGGACAACGACCTGGACACCATCCCGGACAAGCTGGACAAATGCCCGGACCAACCGGAAGACCAAGACGGCTTCGAGGACCGCGACGGCTGCCCGGATCCGGACAACGACAAGGACGGCATTCCGGACGTGTCCGACCAGTGCCCGAACGAGCCCGAGACCAAGAACGGCTACAAGGACGATGACGGTTGCCCGGACGAAGCCGACCGAGACAACGACGGCGTGCCTGATTCACGCGACCAATGCCCGGACCAGCCGGAGGACACCGACGGCTTCCAAGACACGGATGGCTGCCCGGATTTGGACAACGACAACGACGGCATCCCCGACGCGCAGGACGAGTGCATCGACGAGCCGGAGAACTACAACCACTTCGAGGACGCGGACGGTTGCCCGGACGATCCGAAGGCCGGGTCCAAGAAGAAAGCCAAGTGAAGCCAGCCCTGACGTGGGCGGGGGCAGCGCTGCTGCTCCCGCTGTTTGGTTGTGGCTCCATGGGTTCCGGCGGGGCGAGCAGCGCCGCGGACGAACAGCACCCGCTGCTCGGCGCGGCCGCGCCCGCTTTCGACTTGGCGTCACCTGATGGCAAGCAGAAGGTGAGCCTCGCGAAGTACGCCGGCAAAGTGACGGTGGTGGACTTCTGGGCGACGTGGTGCACGCCGTGTCACGAGTCCTTCCCCGCTTACCAACGCATCTCGCAAAAGTATGATGGTGCGGTTCAGGTCATCGGCATCAGCGTGGACGAAGACGCTTCTGGCATTCCCAAATTCGTCAAAGAGACGGGCGCTACGTTTTCGATCGCGTGGGACGACGGTCAGATCACTTCCAAGAGTTATCAACCGGCCACGATGCCCACCAGCTACGTGATCGACAAGACGGGCATCGTGCGCTTCGTGCACTCGGGCTTTCACTCCGGCGAAGAGCAACAGCTCGAGTCCGAGATCGATTCGCTGCTCAAGCCGCACTAGACGCACATTGGATATCAATCTGAAAACGTGGGGTGTAAAGCCAGCAGGCGCCGCACGACAACCTGGTTTTTGCGCCGATAAGCGCGAGCGCGAACACCGAGACAGACATGTGAGGAGTGAAGAGCGACAAGCACACTTAACTTGAGTCAGTGTTGCAATTGAGCTTGCTGGAGTGCTGAACGCAGCAGATGATCAGTACGGTCAGGAAGTTCGCAGAATGCACTGGTCACGCCGCTCGCTCCTCAGTCTCGCGCTCCTGCTCCCAGCGTCCGCTGCCTGGGCCACCCCGGGCGTGGACGAGCTCGCCGACCAACTCAAGAACGGCCCTGATTTTCGCGTTCGGGTTGCCGCTGCGCTGCAGCTCGGGAAGTCCCTCACCGGGGACGCCACTGAGCCGCTGATCGCCGCCCTTGACGACCGGAATGCCTCCGTGCGCGCCGCTGCCGCGGCCGCCTTGAAAAACCTGGGTGAGTTGCAGGCGCTCGGTGCGCTGAAAGCTCACCGAGCTGACAAGTCCGAAGCCGTGCGCGCGCAGGTGAGCGCTGCCATCAAGTCGCTCGAGGAAGAGCGCACCACCGGCCCCAAGCCCAAACTGCTGGTCAAGATCGGCATCATGAAGAACGGCTCCGGCGTCAAGTCGCCGAAGATAGAGACGGAGCTCGCGGACTCTTCACGTCGCAAGTTGAGCGAGATGCCCGGCGTGAAGGTGCTCGCGACTGCCGAAGAGAACCCGACGAAGCCCAGCAAATTGCCAATGGTGATGGTCACCGGCAAGGTCCAAGAGTTGAAGGCCTCGCGCGAAGGCCGCTCAATCGTGTTTTCTGCGATTGTGGAGTACGTGCTGCACACCATGCCCGAGCAATCGATCGCCGCCAAAGTGTCAGGGCATGCCAGCGCTACCGCCACCGAGCAAGACGCGACGGACTCCACGAAGGTTGCCGAGCTGCGCCGTTCAGTGCTGGAAGCGGCGATTGCGAGCGCTCTGCGCCGCGCGCCGCCGGCGCTGCTGGCCGCCGCGCGGCTCTGAGCCTTACTGCGCGCGGCTTTCGCGCGGCACTTGTGGCGGGAGGCGCATGATCGTACGCGGCTGCGCGTGACTACGTCTCCCAGCGTGCTCTTCGTCTCCAAGCCGATTGCAGCGCCGTTCCACGACGGCAGTAAATGCCTCGTGCGGGACGTCGCGCGGCACCTGACGCGCATCGATCCGATCGTGTTGTCAAGCCCGGGCGCGCCGGCGCTCGTGGCAGCACCGGGCGCGCGCGCCGTGCGTTCGGTGGCGGCGTACGGCGCGCCCGGCGGCTTTACGCCCGCGTTTTCCGCGAATTTGCGTGCCGCGGCTTGGGTGCTGCTCGGGTCGCGCGCGAGCGTGTGGCACTTCGTGTTCGCGCCCAACGCGCGCACCAGCGGCGCCGGCACTTGGCTCAAACGCTTGCGGCGCGTACCAGTGGTGCAAACCGTGGCCTCGCCGCCGCGCAGTTTTGCTGATCCACAAGCCTTGTTCTTCGGTGATGCCTTGGTGGCGCAGAGCGCGTGGACGCGCGCGCAGATCGAGACCAGCTACGAAGCGTCCGGTTTGCGCGCCCCGCGCATTGCTGTGATTCCCCCGCCGGTCCCGGATCTGAGCGCGCCCAGCGTGGCGGACGTGCAGCGCGTGCGTCGTGATCTGAAGCTCGCTCCCGAGCAGCGCTACGTGATCTACCCGGGTGACCTCGAAACGAGCTCGGGCGCGGAGGCGGCCGCCGCGCTCGCCCTGCGCCTGCCCGCGCTGCTGCCTGACGTGGTTACTGTGTTCGCGTACCGACGTAAGACGGCGGGCGCGGTTGAAGTCGCCGAGCGGCTCGCCGCGCGCTTGCCGGCCGCGCACACGCGCTTCGTCGAGAACGCGCCCGACATTCTGGCGTTGTTGGTCGGCTCAGCCGCGGTGCTCTTTCCGGTCGATGATCTGTGGGGCAAGGTCGACCTGCCGATCGTGCTCTTGGAGGCAATGGCGCTCGGAGTGCCGGTGTTGGCGCTCGATCAAGGGCCGTTGTGTGATCTCCGCGGAGTCGTAAAAGTACCGGGATTGTCCGCGGACGATTGGCTGAGCGCGGTTTCGGGCGTCCTCTTGGACCCCGCGCGCGCGGCGCACATCGCGACCGAACAACGCGCGGCGTTGCACGAACGTCACCGCGCGGCCGTCGTCGCGCGCGCGTATGAAGACTTGTACCTTGAGCTCGCGCGTTAGCCGCACAACGCGCGACGTAACGCGACGTAGTCCGCGCTGCAGTAGAAGTCGAACAGGGCGGCGAAGCGCACGGTGAGGTCCGCACGCATGGCGAGATCTCGCTCGCTCGGATCGAGCAGTACGGACACGATGTCTCGCTCGGTCATGGCGTCGAGCAGGGCGCGAGTGTCGGGGCGCACGAGCAATAGCGCGCGCAGGCTCGCTCGCAGATCCCCAGACAGCACCAAGCCTGCGCGGTCCGCACTCATTTGCATCAGGCGATGTGCTTCGAGCAGGTTCTCGTTGACGTGAGACAGCGCGCTGGTCGCTCCCGCAGCGGGCACTTTGCGTCGACCGTGCTCGAAACGCACCAGCGCGTCGAGCCCGCGTCGCAGCGCCGGCTCCGGGATTTTCTCGAGGAAACGAGCCACGGAGGGACCGAGCGGAATGCCCTGCGCCAGCGGCAATAGACTGAGCACGAGTTCGACCCCGCCCTTGGTGTGCGCGAAAGCGCCCGCCCAAATCTCGTTCGAGGTGAGCCGGGCTTGCCCCAGCAACAGGTGCAGGGCTTCTGCGCCAATGGCGAAGAACAACTCCGCTTCGCTCATGCAAAAGGGCGAAGCGACGTCCAAGTGATCCTTGCCCAGGAGCAGGTAGGGGGATTGAGCTTCGTAGCCGCGCAGGCCGAGCGATTTCTTGCCGCGTGACACGTAGGCGTGCAGTGCCGGCAATGAAAAGGCGAGGCGAGCCGCGTCCAGTGCGCGGCGTGCCTCGGGATGCTGCTGCGCGTCGAGGGCCTCACAGTAGTCACTGAGCGCGCCGTGATCCGGGGCGGGGCTATGCGCAATCAGCTTCTGCACGCCGGCCACGAGGGAGCCTTGCCCGCGGGCCAATGGGTGAGTCAACGTTTCGTTGATGAGCTCGCTGCTGAGCGCGTTCGATGCGGGAATGGGCTGCGCTGGTGTCGCTTCTAGGCCGTGCTCGCCCAGTATTTCGCGGAGCGCCTGGAAGCGTTCGTCTGCGCCCCCCGCGCTGCCCAAGCGCGTATCGACAGCGAATTGCGCCAAGCGCAGCTCATCGCGTGCGCTGGCTTCGTCAGCGCTGGGCGTTTCATGCACGCGGCGTTGCAGCGCGTGCGCAAAAGCGTTGGCGCCCGCGTCAAGCAAGCCGCGCACGAGCGCGCGGCCGGACGCTTCCGAGAAGCGCCAACTGGCCCAGAGCTCGGCCAGCGCGGCGGGTGTGAGGCGACCATCCGTTAGGGCGCGCGCAACCTCCGCGAGGTCGATGGCAACGCTGTTCTTCGGGTCCGTCTCGTCCGTCAGGGCGAGCCAGCGTGCAAAGCGCGCGCGTTGGCTACCTTGTGCGATCGCGGCTTGGAGCAGAGAGATGCTGCGCGCAGCTTCTTCACGCGCGCTTTCGCGGCTCAGCCACAGGCGGCGCGCAGCTTCCAAGAGGCGGGCCTTGCCTTGGTCGAGCGAGAGCAATTCGATGGCGTCACGCGCGCCTTGCGCGTCCGCACGCCGGCTCAGGAACGTTGTCCCTTCAGTGGACAGCTCCGTTTGCTCGCCCTGGGCGCGTACGCGCAGTGCCTGAGCGTGCAGCGCCGTGTAAATGACATCACCCACCGGCGACCAGGCCACGACTGCCGCACGCCGGTCCGTCATGAACAAGTGCGGGCGCGTTTCCGTTGGCCCGAGTAGTTGTGACTGCAGCGTGACGGAGTTCGCTCCGCGCAGCCAACACACCAAGACCTCACCCGGCGCTAGCTCGCGCGCTAGCCAGGCTCGCCCGAGCTCATCCGGTTCCTGCACGAGCCGCGAGCGCTTGACGACCAGCGCCGGCTCCCGCGTCGCCGAGGCGAGCCGACCGAGCGCCAGCAAGCGCTCCACTGCATGACGCCGCCCGGCAGGAATGATCAGCGCTTCCTGCCCGAAGCACAGGCGGTCCCGAATTCGCCCGGACACGAGCCGCACGTCCCCGTGAGTCAGAAGGTCGACACACAAGCCGTGGAAGCGGTCGCGCGCGGCTACCAGCCACAACCCGCTGGCGGTCAGCAGTAGCGTGGCCCGCGAGCGCGCGCCGTCCGCGAGCGGAATGCCCGAGTCCAGCCGCACGCGCCCGAGCACCTTGCCTAGGCCGCGTTCCTCCGTAAATTCCAGGGCGTTATCACTCATCGCGTTCGCGACTCTCGGGGGCTCATGCTACACCTCCCGGCCCAGCCATGGCGCCTAGCAGCAACACTTCTTCTGAACTTCGTAGTGCGTTCTTGAACTTCTTTGGTCGCAACGGCCATGAGATTTGCGCGAGCGGCCCGGTCATTCCCGCCAATGACCCGACGCTCATGTTTGCCAACGCAGGCATGGTGCAGTTCAAGGATCTATTTCTGGGCGTTGAGAAGCGCGCCTACAAGCGTGCCACGACCAGCCAGAAGTGCATCC
>JBDTJC010000431.1:0-5687 GCA_039936055.1 Polyangiaceae bacterium
CTTCCGGCTGGTGGTCAGCCTTTGCCGCACGGGCTCGGCGCCCGCTTGGGTCCCTGGTGAAGTTGCTGCTCGTCTACATCGCTTTCTCCTCACCCAGGCTTTGCCTGGCGCACTGGACGCCCTAACCTCTCGGGCGACGAATGGATCGAGTTCGATTCCGAATGGTCGACGCAGCCGGAGATCCCGCAGCTTTGGGTACAAGTCTTCGGCTGGGTCTCACCGATCACCAAATGCGCGTTAAATCCCCCCGAATAGACGAATCGTACGGAACTTTGTCGATGTGGAACCCACTCATCTTGCGCGCCTCCTTCTCGTCCATGATCCTTCCGAAGACCTTTTTTCTCGCCCTGCTTTTGTCGACTTTGGGGGTGGCCTTGGGTTGCAGTGGCGGACGACCCAACACCGCCGCATCGGTGGCTGGCGCAGCCGGTGTCAACGTGGGACGCGGCGGTGCGGGTGAGCTCGGCGGTGCGGGTGAGCTCGGCGGCGCGAGTGAGCTCGGCGGTGCCGGTATGGCTGGCCTCGGCGGCACATTCGGAGGTTCGGGTGGGCAGGGAGGTTCACCCGAGGTCCATGCCTTTGCGCACCCGGGCACTCCACTCACCCTGTCGGATCTTCAAACGCTGAAAGCGAACCTGGATCAGGGCAAAGAGCCGTGGAAATCCAGCTACGCCCTGCTGGCGGCTGATGGCAAGGCCCAAGCCACTTACAAGATGGCGGGCCCGTTCGCGAACGTCAGCCGCAACCCGAACGTGAACCTGAACCAGTGGCGCGTGGACATGGTCGCGATCTGGAACCTCTCGCGCATGTGGTACTTCACGGGTACCGACTCGTACGCGCGGACGGCGCATGACATCTTACTCGCGTGGGCAACCACCCAGACGTCGTTTACCGGCACCGAGTCGATGCTGGATTTGGGAGACTATGCCTACGCGCTGGTGGGCGGCGCCGACATCCTGCGCGGCACCTGGCCGGGCTGGACGGAAGGCGACACCACGGCGGTCAAGGCCTACTTTGGCACCGTCCTTCTGCCCGCCACGAACCCCTACGGTGAAAGCCAGTTCGGCGCCGCCAACAAAGGCGCGCTGGCCCTCGTCGCGGGCGGGCTCCTCGCGATCTTCAACGACGACGCCACCAAGCTGCAAGACATCATCTACAAAGTGCGCACGCTCGCGCACATTGGCCTGCGCAGCTCCAATGACATCGGGGAGATCGGCGACTCGCTGCGCGACCAGGGCCACGCACACGGGCAGCTCGTGTCGCTTGCGATGCTCGCCGAGGCGCTTTGGAAGCAGGGCATCGACATCTATTCTGATCTCGACAACCAACTGCTCGCGGACGGCGAGTATTTCGCGCGCGTGAACGAGCTCGCTCCGACGCCCTTTCTCCCTTTCGGCACCACCGATGCTTATTACGTCGCCGACAACACCAACCGCGGCTGGGGAGGCGGAAATGTGGCGCTCAATCTGATCTACGGCGCCTATGTCGTCCGCAAGGGCCTGCAGGCACCCTACATCACTCAGAGACGCTTCGAGATGCCAGTCGACGGCAGCAGCTTCATGTTCGTGAAGGAGTCGGACACCTCCGTGGCGAGGCCTGCGGGGGCGCTGGCGTTCCCCTCGACCCGCTCGATCACCTCGGGATTCAGCGACGTCGAGATCGGAGGCGCGACCCCGGCCGGCGGTGCCTCCGACTCCGGGGGCAGCTGGACGGTGCAGGGTGCAGGCGCAGACATCTGGGCGTTGAAAGACAGTTGCCACTTCAGCTATCGCGCGATCACCGGTGACAGCACCATCATCGCGAAGATCGACGGGGTGCCGACCACCGACAAGTCCGCCAAAGCCGGTGTGATGATGCGCACGAGCCTGAGCGAGGGCGCGCCTCGAGCATGGCTGTCGCTCACTGGTGACGGGAAGCTCGAGCAAAACATGCCGAACCTCGCTGTCTACGGCGGCGCGAACTACGGCAACAAGACCCTGACCAGCTCCGTGTCCTCTTATTGGGTGAAGCTCGAGCGAATTCAGAACATCATTACCGGCTATGTTTCCCCTGACGGAACCAACTGGGCCGCTACCGATGTCGGTCGCATCGACGCACCCGTCCCGGATACGATGTACGTGGGCCTAGTGGTCAGCTCGTCCGTCAACGGCACGCTGAGCACCTCCACCTTCAGCAATGTCCAAATCACCAGCGGGGATGGCGGCGCGCCGATCGCCGCGCCGGCCCCGCCTGCCGCCCTGCTCGCCGCGCCGGGCCATGGCGCCGTGCCGCTGCGTTGGCAGTCCTCCTTTGGCGCCATGAGCTACACGGTCCAGCGTGGCACGTCGCAAGGCGGCCCTTACTCGACCGTCGCGTCAGGCATCACCGCCAGCAGCTACACGGATACGACCGTGACCAATGGCACGACCTACTACTATACCGTCATGGCGACCAACTCCGCGGGCACGAGCGGCAATTCGCCCGAGGACAGCGCCACGCCCTCCGTGCAGCTGGTAAACATCGCCACGGGCGGCATCGCCGATGACAGCGCCAATGACTCGGCCAACGCGGGCCACGCCTTCGACCGGAACTCCGCCACGCAGTGGTTCTACTCCGGCGTGGGAGGCTGGTTGCAGTACGATCTCGGCGCCGGCGGCGCGCAGGTTGTCACCCGCTACACCGTCACCAGCTCGAGCGACCTCACGCCGCGTGACCCGAAGGGCTGGCAGCTCCAAGGCTCCAACGATGAGTCCACCTGGACCACGCTCGACACGGAAAGCAATCAGACCTTCGACCAACGCCACCAGCTGAAGGCGTACACGATCGCCGGCCCGGCCTCGTATCGCTACTACCGGCTCGACATCACCGCCAACAATGGCGACGCCTCCTTCACGGACCTCTCGGAGCTCGGTTTGTTGGTTCCTGAGCGGCGGTGAAGGCCAAGCCAGGCCCAGCGGCGTCGTCCTCCCCATTTTGTACGCGGCGCTGTTCGGCATTCCCCTGTGGTGTGTGTTCAGCCTGTTCGCATCGGTCTCGGCGCCGCGAGCGCGCATGGTTTCTGGACTGATCGCCGACCCGGCGCCCGCAGCTACGACGACACGAAAGACACCGCGAGCACCATTCTCGCGCTAGCGAACCCGAACCGACGCCTGCGCCGCGGCCTCTTTTTTTTGGCTCAGTCCATGTACGTGCACAAACAAGTTCGCGCGCGTGCAGAGGGCTCCGCCGCGGGGCCGCCGCAGTCAGAGCGACCAGCGCTGCTCGATCAGGTCGGGAAAGAGTGGCACGCGAAAGGGGGTGGGCGCTCAGAGGGCTCACGCCGCACCTCCAAAACGAGACTGGTTCTCGTTGTGCGCCGAAATCCGAAAGAGAGACGATGTGACGGGATGAACGTCCTGCCGGCGCGGAAGGTCCGCGGCTTCCTGGGGCGTCAGGTCGAGATCGGTCTTGCCGAAAATCAGCGCCTGCGGCAGGCCCAGCGCTTTCAGGGGGCGCCCGAAGAGGGAGTACCGGGGTACGGAGCCGGATTCGCCAGGTAGGCCTTGGACAGGCGCGCGAACTGGCCGCCGTCGTTCGTGATGTCCGCCGACGTGGCGCCCCCGGGACTGAAGACGATCGCGAATACGCCGTTTCCCGTGTACTGCGTTGGATGCGTCAGCATGTACTGGACGTGGTTGTCCCGATAGTGCTTCGGAGTTCCGCCGGGGGTCGTCGAGGGCACGCCCATGGGGGTCTGCCAGAACAGGATCGGCAGGCCGCCCAGGTGGCTTTGCACCGTGCTCCACTGGTCGAGGCTCTGGTTTTCACCTACCAGTGAGCGGCGCGTGGTCTCCCGGTCACCACCGTTGGCCCTCTGCTGGCTGGATGATTTGGTCGGCGCGGTCACGCGGCGACCGACAATGCTTGTGGGAGTCCGCCAAGGATGGGCATAGCGAGCACGGTTGCGCCTCGGGCACACGAGGGACGTTCTGACGGAATGGGGACTTGCTCAGCGATGCCCTGATGGGGATGCCCACCTCTGAACGGGTTGTCCATGATCTGTGCCAAAAGAGAGGTGTGCCACGCTTGGCGGCCGATTTTCCCTCGTGATATCGCGCTCCGCGGAATGGCACGCGAGTTGCCTAAGGTCGCTTAGGCGCGATTTTCTTGCGCCTGAGGAGGGCTTCCAGAAATGACGAAAAGACGCACGTCCTATCTGCTCTTGTCTTTGGCATCCGGCGCGCTGGCATCGGCGGCCACGCTTCCTGCTTGTTCGGGGACCGACGTGTCACCGAGCTCGAGCGCGGGCTCCGGTGGCGCCGCAGGCGCGACGACCGGCCCTTGTGGCGGGCACTTGTGCGGGAGCGTAGTCATGCCCAGCGCAGGGGCCGGGGGCCAAATCACCACCGGCCCCTGCGGCGGCGGCGCGTGCGGGAGCGTGGTCATGCCTAGCGGTGGCGAGGGGGGCCAGCTCATCTATGGATTGGTGGCGATGCCGGAGGGCGGGGACACGAGCGTTGGGCTCGTGATCCAACCTGGGGATGCAGGCGAAGGCGGAGTGAGCCAAGGCGGCGGCGGTCCGTGCGGCGGGCACGTCTGCGGTGTGGTGATCAATCCGAGCAGCGGGGGAACAGCGGGCGGGGCAGGATGAGTGAGCCGTTCACCATCGAGTGGTTGGGCGGGCCCGCGGAATTCTACTTTCGCAAGGCTCGCCCCGAAGGTGACTTCGATTGGGCATCGCTCGAGCCTGCCCGCTACCCACCGACGCTCGTGGCCGCTGCGCAGGACGTGTGGATGGGGATTGTGCTGGCCGAGTACGCGGCGATCGCGGCGTTCGCCGATGTCGTCGGCGCGCTGACCCAAGCTCGCGCACCGCTCGACCTGATCGGCATGACCGGGGACTTTCTTGCGGATGAGGTGCGACACGTGGAGCTCGCGAGCCGCGTGGTGATGCAACTCGGCGGCGCGCCAGCGCGGGCTTTCGACACGACGCGTCTCTCTCCCGCCACACCCAGCGCAAGAACCGCTCTGCAACGAGCGAATGAGCTGGCGCTGCGCATCGGCTGCATCGCCGAGGTATTCGCGAGCGCGACCGCGGTGCCGATCATGCGCGAGACCACGCACCCGCTACTGCGCTCGGTGTACGAGAGCATCCTGCGCGACGAAGCGCGCCACCGCCGTTTTGGTAGCCTATACTTCGAGTGGGCGTGCGATCGCCTGGATGCCGCGGAGCGCGCGCGGCTGGGCTTGGTTACGCTCGATGCGCTGCAGATCTATGCTCCGCTGTGGCGCCGCGCCCAAGCGCTCGCGGACACTCGGCCCGAATGGCAGGGCTTTGAGGTACACGAGCTCGGCTGGATGGAGCCGTCCCGCTACGTACCTCTCGCGCGTGCCGTGGTGCGTGATGAAATCCTGGCGCCGCTGCGCGAGCTAGGTTTGATTTTACCAGAGCTCGAGCTCGAGACGCTGCTGGCTTGAGCGGACGCCGCCGATTGCCGACTTGTACGCTGACACTTAGCGCGAGTGCACCGCTGAACTCGGGATGCGATTGCGGCGGGACTCGCTCAAGATTGCACGATCGCCCGTTTCGCGAGCTCCGCTACCTGTGCTGGCTACCATGTTGCTCCGCCGCATGATCGTCGCCATTTTCGCGGCGAACAAGTCTTGAAGATTCGGCCCGGGTCGGGTCCTCTGTTGGCGTGTACGACATCCTTCGCGCCCGCATTCGT
>JBDTJC010000432.1:0-4269 GCA_039936055.1 Polyangiaceae bacterium
GGCCCTGGTCACCGAGCCTTCGAGCGTGGCCCGCTTCCTACGCCATCAAGGCGAGCCCAGCGAGGTGCCTCCGCGCGCCGCCGCCCGGGCCCCGCCGTACTTTCAGAGCCGAGCCGTCCGTCGTCAGTATCACGCTCCCTCTGAATCTGGGCCGCAGTTGGAGTTGTTCCAAGAGCACTGAGGCTCTGCTCCGGCATGAGGCTTCGCGCTCCGTGCGACGGTCTTCGACACTACCTGCGCTGGTACGAGCTCGCGATACCGCTTGTGCTGTTCGTGCTCGCGAGCGAGACAGCCTTGCTTGTGGCTGCGTACGTGAGACTTGGGCGGTGTCCGTTGGCTCGCAGCACTTGAGCCGGGACGCGGAATATGAGATGTCCGCACGCATGCGGCGGTTGTGCAGGGCGTGCGCTTCGATTTTGTTGGTTGGTTCGGCCTGTAGCGGCACTGTTCGCAAGTTTGGTCGCTCGAACGGTGCCGGTGGCACGGGCGGCGCGGTCAGCGTCAACGCCGCTGCCGGAGACGGGAATAGCGCTGACGACGGCGGAGACTCGGGCGCTTCATCGGGCGGCGCGGCAGGCAGTGACGGTGGCACTCAAGACCCCGCTGGCATCGGCGGTGGCGTGAGCGGCGCTGGCGGTTCATGCGGGTCCGGAGGGTCGGCCATCGCCGGCGCTGCGGGCGGCGATGCGGTAGCAGGTGGCGCCGGTGCCTCGGCGTCGACTTGCGGGAACGGGAAACTCGACGCCGGTGAGGACTGCGACCAAGGAGCGGCAAACAGCAGCACCGCCTACGGCGTGGGGCTTTGTACAAATCAGTGCAAAGTCGCGCCCTATTGCGGAGACAAGATCCGCAACGGGTCAGAAGCGTGTGACGGCGGAGCCACGGGCTCGACAACTCTGGGCGATTGCAATCCCGAGTGCACTGGCTTCTACGAAAAAAGAGTTATAGCGCCCACCCTCGACAACTACTCGACCAACCTAGGTGGCATCGCTGGTGCCGACGCCAAGTGCGCAATACAGTTCGGCGCCGATTATAAAGCGCTCGTTGTCGGCGCAACTCGGCGCGCAACCGTCACGCCCCTAAAAGGGGATCAGCCGCTGGACTGGGTGATCGAAAAATACCGTTATTACTACAACAATTTGAACGAGCTATTGTGGCGGACCGACGAAGTTCCGCTGCTCGCTGTTCGTGACGGGAAGCGACAGGATATTTATGCGAACGCCTTTGCTCCAGGAGGCGCTTATCCCTGGAGCGGCTACGCACTGGACTGGACGACCTATGACGATGCCGTCTCCGCCACTACTTACGCAGGAACGTGCGACAGCTGGACATCGGACACCACTGGTTGGGGGAGCTTTGTCGGGGCAGATCTGAGACCAGGATCCAGCGAACTTTGCGGCGCGCGCGCATTCATTCTTTGCGTTGAGCAGTAGCAATCAATCTAGCCAGACCTCGCTGGGCAACATGCGGTTCATCGCCGCGAAGTGCCTCTCTGCTACTGGCATCTGTAGCCTCGCCAGTGGGTTACGTGCGTCCGTAATCACCGGTCCGCTTGGAACTTGCTTCAGCACTTCCCAATCTTGGAACGAACGCTGCGTCTGCTCGCAGACCTCATTCTCGAAATGTGCGTCTGCTGGGATGTTGAATTCTACGCCAGCGTCTGAAGCAAAAAACAGCAGGTTACTCGGATCCTCGGAACGCTCGAGCAGAGCCTCGTCGCGAAAAACACGTACGTTCCTGAATACGGATCGGATTGTACGGGACACAGCGAAGCTTGCCTCGGCTTGGCTGCCCTCTTGGTAACCAATGAAGTTGAGCATCAAGACGCCGCCCGGACGAAGAAGCGCGTGAATCCGCTGCAAGACTTCGACGGACAGGAGGTGCTCGGGCGTCGTGCCTCCTGTGAATGTGTCGTGAACGATGATGTCGTAGCGGCGCTCAGTGTGACGTAAGTACGTTCGCGCATCTTCGATGATGACGTCGCCTGTAGGCGTAAAGCCGAAGTACCGCTTCGCGAAGTCCGCGACAGCCGGATCGATCTCCACGGAGTCGACGCGAACACCCTGCGCGCCAAGCACTTGAGGCAAAGATCCGATGCCAAGCCCGATCTGCAGCATGTCCTTTGCGTTTGGTCGCATGAACCGCACGGCTTCGAGCAAGTGCAGAAAGGCGAAGGCCGAGGAACCATCTGCCAAGTACCGGGCGCCGAGAATGGAGTGGTCGGTTCGCAAGAACCTCACGTTTCGATTGCTGTCGTTGATGACCTCGACGAGCCCATACATGCTTTGCGACCGCTCTAGGATTGTGATTCCATCAGGCAGGGACGGTTCGGGTGCGAAGAAGCTCAGCGCGGGCACGAGCAACCCTAAGTAGGCGAGCGGCCAGCCGCGCGAAGCAAGCGAGACGGCGCCCAGCAGTGTGAGCAACGTCGCGGTGCCCGTGAGGATTGAGTTCGTTTCCGCCACCGGGATGATTAAGAACACTAAGGTCAGCGTTCCGAGAAGACTTCCAGCGGTCGAGACTGCGTAGATAGAGCCGACGCTGCGCCCAGCGAGTAGGAGCGTCGTAGTTGCATGCCTAACGGCGACCGGCCCGACCATCCCCAGGGTGACGAGGCATGGGGCGAACAAGAGGGCGGCGCTGCCGAAAGCCCCCCAGCGTGGTCCGAGCGCTTCGGTCGAACTCAGGACGGCGTGACACAGCATGCGAACTATCCCCAGAAGGAAACCAGAAGCGGAAACGAGACTGCCCATTAGCCACGGGTGCGGAAAGCGGTCGGCGAGAACGCCGCCTGCGTAATAGCCAACAGCAAGCGCGCCGAGTGTGACCGTGAGCAAGGCCGACCAAACGAACAAGCCGATCCCGAACACCGGTCCAATGATCCGTGTGCCCATGATCTCGATCACCATGACGGCCGCGCCCGTTGTGAAAACCGTGAGGAACAGCTCTCGCTTGGCCAGCACCGGCCTTTGATCGCTCGTGTTGTTTGGGGTCATTCTTGGCGCCGACAAGCACCGTACCACCGGAAGACTCGCGGCATCAGTGCTCAGACTCGCTTCCTCTCGCGTGCTCGCGCACAACGACCTTCAGCGTCGCGCTCGCTCGAAACTAGCGTTCCGGAGGTTATTCGTCGCCGCTGGTGGGCTCTGCGCTCCGTTGACGGAGCCGCAATAGATCTCGACGCTCGTGAAGCTCGCTTATCCAAACTCAGTAGCCAGCAGGTCCAGCGTTGGCTGAAGCGAGTGGCGTTCGGCACAGCCGGCAGAACAGCGCGCTAAGCTCCGTCGCCGATCCCCGTGTTCGAGGGCGGGGGGCTTTGAATCACTGATGCGTTTTCAAAGACCGGCGTCTATGTAGATCAATGAGAGCGAGAGCTCGGCGTCGATACTGGGGAGCGGGATCGACTGGTCGCCTGTAAAGACTCGAACTAGCCAGCCGCTTTCCGTTCGCTCGTGCAGCTCGACGCGTCGGGAAGTTTGCGAGAACAGGAGCACGGCTTGGAGGGACTCGATGCGCTTGTACTGCGTGAGCTTCTCGCCGCGATCGTAGGCTGCGGTGCCGTCACTCAATACTTCGACGAGCACTTTGGGGTTGGTGACGGTCAGTTTGTTTTCAGGATCTCTGTGCGGCTCGCCGCAGACGACCACGACATCTGGATACGCGGCGAGGTCTGTCGCCAGAACCCGAATTCGCAGATCCGAGCTGTACACGCGGCAGCTACCGCCGCGCACTCGGGTGAGCAACGCGGAACTGACGGCTGCAATCAGCGCGGCGTGCTCCGGCGTGCCGCCGGCCATGGCGTAAATCTCCCCGTTGAAGAACTCGTGCTTGACGTTCGATGTCTCGTCGAGCGCGAGGTACTCGTTGTATGCATAGCTGTGATACGGGACGGCTTGCGACACCTCGCTAGGTTATCACGGGGCCCCGAGCTTTGCGCCCGGTGTCGTACTGTCCGATGGCCGGGATGGCGCGCGTAGGTAGTTCAATGCCCCCCTGCCTTCGCCGCGACGCCTTGCGGCGACCTGTGCCGCGCCTTGTCGCGCTCGTCGACACTCCCCATGGCCAGACGCTTAAGGACACCCGCCCGCCAAGTTTTGCGTTTTGGCTAGGCTTTCGGGAGCACCGCAGCGGAGCGTAGGCTGCTCTCATCGTTGATCACGGGCTAGCTGTAATTTGGCAGCCTCCCATCCGCGCGTGAGCACGAGAAGCTCTGCGTGGCCACGGCCAAGGGTGAGCCAGCCTGGGTTCCCGCTGTATTTGACGTGGCCA
>JBDTJC010000433.1:0-8755 GCA_039936055.1 Polyangiaceae bacterium
ATCTCGATTGCGGCGCAAGCCTCACAGCACTCACAGAGTGCGATGGCGTACGCGCGACTCTTGTCGGCGCGCGTTTGGCGAGCCGCGCCTTCCGCGCAATTGAGCGCCGCCGACGCGGCAGATTTCCGTGCCTGAGCGCGCAGCTGCGCGTCAGCGACGCGAGTTTTAGCGACGAGTTTGACGAGCGATAGGCATAGCTCGTACGCGAACAGCTTGTGATGTGGGAGTGAAGTGGCCGGAGGCGGGGTCTGAGTCATGCCCCCCTCCGCGCAGGATCCGTGATGGCGCCCCGCTGTACTTCGATGCGCTCCGTCGGCGCCGTCACGGAGCGTGCGCGTCTCGCATGACTCAGACCCCGCCTCCGGCCACGATTCGTGTCCCCAAGCCGCTGCCGCTGCCGAACCCGAACCCGAACCCGGACTGACGCACTTCGTGACACCCGAAGGATTGAACCCGTCCCCACTGGCGGGCCGGCGCGGCCGCAGAACCGAAAAAGCGTCCCGCCGCCTAGGCCACACAGTCGAACGCTACGGCCAGCGCGCACTTTTCAGCGCGGCCCCCAATCCCAAACCACACAGCTCCTCCACTGCGAATTGATGCAGCCCATCGCCATCCCCATCGCCATCCCGACCAGCCGATCCCGCTGCCCCGCTGCTCCTTTCCTCTCGATCTCCGGCCCCTTCACCAATCAAGACTGGCCGAGGCGGCAGCCCCACACCAGAAATCAGCCGCCGCGACGAGCAAAGCCGTCTACATGCGGTCGCGCGATCGCACGAAGTGTTCGACTAAGGCACGTCTACGAAGAAGGCCGCGTGCCCGTGCGGCGAATCCTCTTGGTCGTTGCACTGCTCGTAGAAGTGAAAGCGCACGACCCAGCGCCCAGATTTGTCAAAGCGGAACGGTCCAGCCGTGTACACGCCGGGGGCGCTTTCGCTGATCGTCGCTTTGAAATCGGCGTCCGGCGGGCGGTGCGTGCTGGCGCACGGAATGTAGACCTCCACGCGCGACAGCGCAGTCGCACCGGTCGTGAGTCCTTCGAGTGGCGAGTTGTCCTTTTTCGCGCTGGCCGTCACCTTGAAGGTGATGTCTTGGTTCAAAGCGACGGGCGTCGACGTCCAAGCGACGTGGTATTTGCAATCATCGTCGTCAGCGTCAGAATTGTACTGCGTGTCGCCGTACTCGTCGTCGTGCGTCAAGTTGCAGTCACTTGTCGCGGAGGCTCCGCCGTCCGCAGCGCCGCCTGGGGCGGTGTCATCTGGGGGCGCTCCACCCGCACCGGCGGCGTCTGAATTCTCAGCGGTCGTGCACGCGGCGGGGTCCGAAACACCGAGTGGCTGCCCCATGCAGTGATCGTCCTCGGGCCCGCTCACTGCAGCCGTTACGTCGAACGTGCCGGCTACGGCGGGCGTTGAAGTATCGGACGAACAGCCCGAGCCGGCGACTAAAGCGCTCGTCAGGGCGAAGATCACGGCAGTGCTGAGTTTCATAAAAAATTCCCTTGCTCGGCAGACAAAGTGGCTAACTGCCGTCCGCGAGTATCCTGCGAACCGAGTGAAGTCTATCCGAAAGGGCGCGTGCGACGACTTGCCGCAGGAGGACAACACGGAGGACGGTGCGACAATTTACCTCATGGTACAGAGCGAGCTACACGCCACATTGGACCCCCGCATGAAATCAGAGACCGCCCTGTTCGCCGCAGCAGCTTGGCTGCTCAGCGCCTGCTCGGGCGGCGCGGCGCCAGGCGACTCGAACACGCAATTCTCCCAGAACCCATTGCTTTCCTTGATGACGGACTCAGCGCAGCTCAGCGTGGAGGTCAGAACATTACCGAGTCAGCCTCCTGTCCTCGGGGATTCGTCGGTGCAGCTCATCATTCGAGATGCTGCGTCCGGCGAGCCCGAGTCCGGCCTCGACCTCAAAGTTGTGCCCTGGATGCCTGCCATGGGTCACGGCACGGCCATCACGCCCACGGTGACCGAAACTGAGCCGGGCACATATGACCTCACCGGCGTTGTGCTCTTCATGCCAGGTACCTGGCAACTGCGCACTGTGCTGACTGGCGCCGTCACCGATCATGTCGTACCGAGCTTTCAGGTCCGTTAGCGGTTTCGCGTTGAGCGTTGGGCCCGGCGTGGCGGCGGCCGCTCTCACCCTGTGCGTCTGTCAACGCGCGGCCGCGCAAGCTTGCTGCGCGGGGACGGGTGTTGTCACTCCGGGGCGTCTCGCTGTGCACGAAGCGGCGCTCGTTGGCTTGCAATTGAAGGGCGCGGCCGAGACGGGCTCTTTCGACAATGTTGGCAAGTACAGAACCTTGACGCCCGGAGCGTCCGAGCTGGACTTTGAGCAGGATGTGTTCGGTGCGATTCGCCTGACCGAGCATGCTCAAGTGGCCCTGCTCGTTCCGATCCTCGAGACCCGACGAACGAGCAACACCCTGAGTGAGCTCGGCGGGGGCATTGGCGACACGAACCTCAACGTGCGTTACGACTTCACCTTTGCGGGAGCTTCGAAGACCATCCCTGGCATCGGTATCTTGGCTGGCGTCACCTTTCCGACAGGCACCCCCGCAGACTCGAGTCGCATCCGCCCGCTCGCCACAGACGCAACTGGGGTCGGGGCGTTTCAGGGCAGTGTGGGTTTGGCGGCGGAGCAAGTGTTCGGCCCTTGGTTGGTCAACCTAACGGGCGTGGTCGCGCAGCGCAGCGCGCGGACGGTCACGCAGAGTGGGATCACGACTCACGAACACTTGGCTGCCCAGTGGACGCTGCTCGGAGCGCTTGGCTATGTGTTTTCGAACGAGGCGGCGTTGGCGGTCAGCGCGGCGTACACGGTCGAAGGTGATGCCACCATCGACGGCGCTGATGCCGTTGATTCGAATCACCGCGCGACCACGTTGACGTTGGCAGGTTTGCTTCCGTTGTCCGATTCTTGGCGTGCTCAAGGCGCGGTGTTCATCAACCCGCCAGTCTCTAGCTTGTCGCTCAACCAGCCGGCGTTGGTCGGCTGTTCACTGACTGTGATCCACGCATGGCTCTAGTTCACTGGGTGGCTCTGGGCGCTCTGCTCTGCGCGTGTTCTCCAACTCGCGAGGCTCGCGTGCCGAGCACGCAGCTGTCCGCAACGGATGGGTTTCGCCGCGCTCTCGTCGACCCGAACACGCGCTTCACAGTGATCGAATTTTTCTCCGCGCACTGCCCGTGCCAAGCCAAGCACGATGCTCGGCTCGCCGCACTGGCGGAGAAGTACCGCGCGCTCGGGGTCGCGTTCGTGGCGGTCGACTCCGAGGCCGACGCGACCGTCGAGCGAGACCGTCGCGAGGCGACGCGGCGCGGGTATCGCTACCCGATTCTCGTCGACCCGGACGGGTCGGTCGCGCGCGCGCTGCACGCGGACTACGCGACGTACACCGTGCTGGTTGGCGCTCGGCAGGAGATCCTGTTCCGCGGCGGCATCGACTCGGACCGCAGTCACCTGCGAAGCGACGCGACACCGTACTTGAGCAACGCGCTAGAAGATGTCGCGGCTGGGCGTCCGGTTCGGCGCTCGGAAGCCAAGACGCTGGGCTGCTCGCTGATGCTCAAGTGATGAACCGGCCGGAACGCCAAGCGATTTGCGTCAGCTCAGCGCAGCTGAAAACGCAGCACCCAGCGCATGCGGACGGATACTGCGCTGCCGCCACGGTGCGCGGGGCTGAAGCGGTAGCGGCGGACCGCGGCGACTGCCGCTTCATCCAGACCGTAGCCCACGTGCTCCAGGGTGCGTGCTGATTGCACGGCACCGGTGCGATCGATGACGACTTCCAACGGCAATTCTACCTCTACACCGGCTGCTTCGGCTGCGGCGGTATACGTGGGAGGGGTTCCAGATTGTAGCTTGGCGGGGCTGTCTACTTGGCCTTCGGCGAAGGGTAGGTCTGCTCCGCTCTCGCGCTCGTTGCTCAGCCCGGACAGCGCGGCGGGCGCGCTGCTTCCTGCAACGATGGGTGCTTGCATGACGAAGCGTGGTGCGACCGGTTCCGCGCTCTCGACGGGCATGGCGGCTGCCGCGGAATCCGTTGCGGCGGCTTCGTGCGTCGTTGCGACATCCGCCCTCGCGGCCCGTGCGGCCGTCAGAGGGCGCGCCACTGCCACAGCAGGCGTCGTGGTCCGGACTTCGTAACTCGGCGGTTCGACGACCGGATCCGGGTCGGTGATCGAAACCTCAAGCGCCGTGGGGGTGTCGACGCGAGGCGGCACGCCGCCGGATGAGTGCGCGTAAGCAAGGACCGCGAGCCCTGTATGCGCTGCGATCGAGAAGCTGAGCGTGAGCGCAATCGGGCTCAGCAGCGAACTCATGACGCTTCGACTCCGCCGCCTAGGTAGGCTCTTCGCCCCGCTTTCATTCCGGGGTCCATTGCGGGTGTGAGCTGAACAAGCCGTGTACGAAGCCGAGGTCGTACACAAGGAAGGTGCCAAAGGCGACGCTGGCGAGCCCCGTGGCGATGGCGAGCACTAGCTGAGCGCGCTCGAAACGCCTCGTGCTGGCAGCGATGGGCATGGCCATCGCCAGGGTGATCAGCAACATGCCGGCGATCGTGCCAACGCCGAATACGGCGAGATAGCCCAGCGCCCAGAATGGCTCGTGAATCGTGCCGAGGACGAGTAGGGCGACGGCGGCGGAGCCGGCTAGGCCGTGCACGATTCCCACGAACAACGGACGAACGGAGAGGTGTGCCGCGGCGTGCGCGTGCGCGTGCGAATGCCCGTGGTGCTCGTGCTGTGCCGGCGCTGGCGCGGGACGGAAAGCGTTGCGCAGGTTCAGGCCGCCCAACAGGATCAGCATGACCGCGACGCAAAACTCCATGCCGAGCCCGAGCCGCGTTGGGATCACGACTCCGAACAGGATGATCGCTGCGCCAACTAGCAAGATGGTCAGCGTGTGCCCTATCCCCCAGAGGATCCCGATGGGAGCCGCCGCGCGCAGCGTGCGTGTCCGGCTAACAATGGTGGACACGGCAACCACGTGATCCGCGTCGGTCGCGTGGCGCATGCCGAGGAAGAAGCCGAGTGCGAGCACCGGACCGAGAGTCATCGAGGTGTCCTAACTCGGAAAAAAAATTGCTCGCGGGGCATCGAGGCGGAAACTCGTAGCACGTTTATTGACTACTGTGCTACTGCTCGCCCCGTTGCCTGCCCGGTCACCCGTTTTCTCTCTGTTTCCAGGCCTAAATGATGCGTAGTTCGTACTTCCTCACTCCCGCGGTGGCGGTCTCTGCGTTGCTCCTTGGGCGCGCCGCTTTCGCGCAAGATCCGAGCACTGGCTCCGCGCCGGCGCTCTCGCCGGACGCTGCTGCCGCCGTAGCGCCGACGCTGAAAGAGCACGCGGGTCCGGTCTATCCCGCGGCCGCGTTGCGCGACGGCGTCGCCGGTACGGTTGGCTTGGAGCTGACCGTCGATGAAGGCGGTCACGTCGTTGACGCCCAAGTGGTGCAGACAGCCGGTCACGGTTTCGATGAGGCCGCTCTCATCGCAGTGAAGGGTTGGACGTTCGAGCCCGCTCAGCAAGGCGGCAAGCCGATTCGGTCGACCATCCAGCTCGCGCTGCCCTTCGCGCCGCCTCCTCCCTCTGTTGCAGCTGAAAAACCAGCGGCAGCTGAAACAACGCCCGTCGTGAGCGCTCCTCCGCCGGTCGTCCAAGAGAATTCGGAGACGACGTTGGTGTTGGGTAGAAAGCCGATCAGTGCGGCGTCTTCGTCTGCCGTCCGTGATCGCGACTTCGCCTTGCGCCCCATCGGTTCGGTTCAAGACATCTTGCGAGTCACGCCGGGTTTGGTGATGGTTCAGCACTCGGGTGGCGGGAAGGCAAATCAGTACTTTCTGCGCGGTTTCGATGCGGATCACGGCACGGACATCGCGCTGTCGGTCGACGGTATCCCGATCAACATGGTGTCGCATGCCCACGGTCAGGGGTTCTCCGACACCAACTTCATTATTCCCGAGACGGTGGAGCGCGTCGAAATCTCCAAGGGTCCGTACTTCGCGAACCAGGGTGACTTCGCGACTGCAGGTGCCGTGAATCTCGTGACGCGCAACGGCTTCGAGCACAGCTCGTTGGGGTTCGGCTTGGGTGGTTCTCCAGGTCACGGCTCGCCGTCGTACCGCGGGCTGTTGATTGCAAGTCCCAAGTGGGACAAGGCGCAAGCCATGTTCTCCGCCGAGGTTGGAAGGCAAGACGGGCCCTTTGATAACCCAGAGGGTTGGGACCGCTACAAGCTGTTCAACAAAGTGACGATTCCACTCTCGCCGACCTCAAGCATGACGTTTGGCGAGGCCAGTTACTCGGGTAACTGGCACGGTTCTGGGCAGATCCCCGCGCGCGCGGTGGAGCAAGGCGTTATCACTCGCTTCGGCTCGATCGATCCGACCGAAGGCGGCAATACGGCCCGGCACCAAGCCTTCGTCGGGTACAAGCTGCGACCGACCGAGGACAGTGAGTTGACGGCTCAGGCTTACGCCGGAACTTACCGCTTCAATCTGTTTTCGAACTTCACGTTGTACTTAGAAGATCCGGACAACGGTGACGAGATCGAACAGGTAGATCGGCGCACGTTCTACGGTGGCAACGTCAGCTATCGGGTGGTGCACACGGTCTCCGGCGTGCGCTTCGACACCACCATGGGTAGCACCATGCGTAGCGACGACATCCACGAGGAACTGTGGCACGCCGCACAGCGCGCCCAACTTGGTCAGATCCGTGGCAATGACGTGCACGAGACTTTGCTCGGTGCGTACGTCAACGAAGAGGTGACGCCGATCCGCTGGCTACGTGTCAACGTGGGCGGCCGGGCCGACCTGCTGTCGTTCGCTGTGGACAATCGCTTGCTCACGAACGACCCTAGCAACCCGAAGAGCGGCATCGACGCAGCGCACCAGCTCAGCCCTAAGGCCACCGCGGTCGTGAGTCCGATCGACCAGAAGGACGCGCAGCTGGATGTTTTCGTGAATTGGGGCCACGGCTTTCACTCCAATGACGTACGCGGCGTGTTCGCGACCCCGTCCGTCACGCCGCTCACTCGTGCGGTGGGTGAGGAGCTAGGCGCTCGAACACGCCTCTGGGATCGCTTCGACTTTGCGGCCTCCGGTTGGCTTCTCGACCTCAACAACGAAACGACTTGGAACGGCGATGACGGCACAACGGACGTGAGCCCGTCCACGCGTCGCTACGGCTTGGAGTTCGAGTCGCGCTACGAATTCACGCCTTGGCTAGCAGTCGACGGCGCGGTCACGTTCACGCATTCGCAGTTCTCCACCGATAACGAGAACGGCGGCGGTTTGGCTCTGGCCCCGAAGCAAACGTGGTCCGGCGGTGTCTCGGCTCGCCATGATTTGGGCCCGGGCATCGCGCGCGCTGGCCTGCGCTTCTACGGCATCGGTGATCGACCCGCGTCGGACGACGGCGCGATCGTTGCGCCCGGTTTCACTCAGGTGGATGCGCACATCGGGTATCGACATCGCTGGTTCGATATCGCCTTCGACGTCGAGAACTTGTTGAACGGCACCTTCCGCTCCGCGCAGTTCGACACAGTGAGTCGCCTGCGCGGTGAGCCTGGGGTCGGCTCGACGGTGCCCGCAGGCACCACGTGCGGCAGCAACGGTCGCTTGGCGACGAATCCTAAGACTGGCACCGCCGACGGCCGCTTCTGGGGTTGCGAAGATGTTGACTACACGCCGGCCTATCCCATCACTTTGCGTGTGATGGCGACGCTCTACCTGGACTGATCAGCCATGAAATACGCATTCTTCCTCAACGCGCTCGTTTGCGGCTCGCTCCTTTCGGCCTGTGAAACTTCGGACCCTACCCAAGCCGTGTTCGACAATCAGTATCCCGCGGCTGACGCTGGTCCTGCGGGAGACATGACCATCTACAAGGGGTGGTGGTCCGTGGCTCAGCTCCCCGAGCCCGTGTCACCTGGCACGGAGTCCGATCCAGTGCGCGTCGTGAAGGGCTCTGACTACGCGTATGCCCTGCTCGCGCCGGATTGGGATCCGGAGAACGGAACGCCGCCGCCGCTGCTGGCAGTGCGCACTACGGCCAAGCTCTCGGTCAACCGTGGTGACACGCTCGACATCGTCATTTCGGACGCGACCATTCTCGGGAACTGCGCCGCAGGGAAGGCGCTCTCGCAGGAAGACGCCGACTTCATCACGCACCGAATCTTTCCAGGCGAGTTCGCCAGTTTGAGTTACGACGCCGCCACTTGTGTGACCTCACCGAGTGCGGACAGCGCGGCGGGCGCCGCTAGCGAGTCAGAGCCGGGGGTTGGTGGAGAGGGCGGTTCGGTCACCGGCGCTGGCGGCGAAGCGGGAGTGCTCTGACAACTCGCGGAGAGCCCCGTCGCTACTGCATGAGTGCGCACGTACACGGAGTGAGCGGCGGGGCGTGACGCCCGAACGCTGACGCTCGTCAGTGGAAGCGCGCCTTGCCTTTTGTTTCCCACCATTGGCGGTAGCGGTCTTGCGCGCGTTCGCGCTCTTTTTTTGGCAAGTCGTCGTAGTAGCCGAAGTATTCTTTGGTCAGGCTCTTGAGTTCATCACCGGCGGTGCGGCGCAAAAAACCGTGACACCGCCGGGGTGTACTTCAGCTTGCCGACCAACTCGTCACGCCGCTGGATACTCCAGTCGTCGGTGCCGTCGATCTGCGTTTGGAGGTAGGCAACAATGTTGCCCCGCACCGTCTTGTCCCGTTCCGCGGCCAGTGGGTTGAGGCACACGCAGAA
>JBDTJC010000434.1:0-12151 GCA_039936055.1 Polyangiaceae bacterium
CCGCGCGTCAGTTCGGGAAGGCGGCTGGCGGCGGCGGCGGCAGCGGCGGCGAGGGCGAGGTAGTCACCTCAGGAGGTAGTAGGTCCACGGCCGGTGACCGAGGTACCGGGGGCGCGGGAACAATGCATTCCGCCGGCGCTGGCGCCGTCAGCATGGGCGGCGGTGACGCGGGCGACAGCTCATCAGGAGCGGGCGGCTCTGGGGCAACATCAGGCGGTCAGGGAACACCCGAATGTACCGCGCTGCAGAAGCTGTGCGGCGGCGCCTGTGTGGAAATCAGCGATCCGACCTATGGCTGCGATCCTACGCTTTGCACCACTACGGGGTGTCCGGCCGCTCCGGGAGCAGTACTCCTGTGCGACGCCGGTCAGTGCCTGCTCGGGAGCTGCGGGACTGGGACCAAGAAGTGCGCTGGACAATGTGTCTCGGTCACGGACCCGGCCTACGGTTGTGGTGCCGCGACTTGTGATGCGTCCACGTGCCCGAGCCAGGGCACGGGTGGGACCCTCGTCTGCGCAGATTCGGCCTGCGTCATCGGCACCTGCCCCGCGGACTATAAGAAGTGTGGCAACAAGTGCGTAGCCATATCGGATCCGACCTACGGTTGCGGCGCGACTACCTGCGATGCCAGCAGCTGTCCTCCCGCCGGCACCGCCACACTCGTCTGTCAAAACTCGGCTTGTGTCACCGGCACGTGCGGAGCCGGCACCAAGAAGTGCGGCTCGAACTGCGTGACGACCGATGCCAACAACGGCTGCGCGGACTCGACCCGGTGCACGGCTTGCGCCAACAATGAAGCGTGCACTGGCACGCCAACCACGTGCCAGTGCGTTCCCACGCCGATGGCGACTGTTTGCGCGGGTAAGTGCGGCTCGGTTTCGAACGGCTGCGGCGGAATGTACACGTGCGGCACGTGCACTTCGCCCCAGACCTGCAATGGCGCCGGAACGCCGAACGTGTGCGGCTGCACACCCACCCCGATGGCTACAGCGTGCTCGGGCAAGAACTGCGGTTCGGTTTCGAACGGCTGCGGCGGAACGTACGCCTGCGGCACGTGCGGCGGCGCGACGCCGAATTGCGTCAACAACAATTGCGTCTGCACGCCCACCCCGATGGCGACAGCGTGCTCGGGCAAGAACTGCGGCACGGTCTCGGACGGCTGCACAGGGAGCTACACGTGCGGTACGTGCGGCGGCTCGACCCCCAATTGCGTCAGCAACAAATGTGCCTGCGCGCCGACGCCCATGGCAACAGCGTGCTTAGGCAAGAGCTGTGGCACGGCACCGGATGGTTGCGGCGGAACGTACACGTGTGGAGCGTGTTCGTCGTCAGCGCCGTTTTGCGTGAGCAACAGCTGCAAACAGTGCAGCTCAGCCTCCGACGTCAGCTGCGGCGGGTCCTGCGTTGACCTTCAATCGAATGCGAACAACTGCGGGACGTGCGGCATGAGCTGCGGGGGCCTGGGCTGCTCCGCAGGCCAGTGCGCTTGCACCGCAAGCACCCCGAACGGCACGAGCTGCTATCGGCCGGGCCAAACGCGGGGGACCTGCTGGGGAGGGACCTGCGTTCTTCCCGCGTTCTTCCCAGGTTGCAACAGCGCGGCTGATTGCGTCCCGGGAGGCTGCACGGGACCCGGCGGCTACTGCCTCGGAACGGTCGACGTGGCGGGGCAAGTCAGCTGCAGTTCCAACACCGGTTCGTATGTGGCCTGTCCCGTATCGCAGGGCTGTTCGCCCGGCCCAAGCACAGGGCAGGTTGAGTGCGGAACCGGTACCGGTACCGGTACCGGCAACGCTACTTGCGACGGGCCGAATGATTGCCCGACGAACAGCGACTGCTGCAACTACCCCGGCACCGGTTCTCGGCACTGCGCTGCCCAGACGCCGGCCGGCGTGATCGGCTCGGGCTGCCCCTCTGTCGGGCCTGGGAATCAGTTGACGAACGTGTGCGATCCACTCAATCCGACGGCCAACTGTGCAGCAGGCACGTCCTGTGTACCCGATTTTGCCGGCGCACAAGTCAGTTTCCTTTGTGAATAGAGTGGCCGCAGACGGCAATGAGCGGTTGGATCTGGTCGCAGTCCAGAAGCTCGTCCCGAGCGAGCACAAACGGCGGGTTGTGGCGAGGCTGAAGCCGGATCACCCGCCAAGCTCGACGGCCTTCCCGACGAAGGTCGGTGACTCGCACGACTCGACCAGGAAAGCGGCGACGTCGGCGCGCGCGATGCTCGACGGAACAGACACCGGCTGGGCGCTGCGCGTGTACTTTCCCTTCGCTGCGCCGTTGGTGAGCCGCGTGGGGCGGGCGATCACGAAGTCGAGGCCGCTCTCGCGGATCATGCGCTCCTGCACCTCGTGATCGCGGTAAGGATACTTCAGCAGCGCACCGATCAAAAAAGTGCGTTGGAACCAGCTTGCCGCGGCATAGCTGTCGCCCACGCCATTCGCGCTGAGCGCCACCAGGCGCTTCACACCGAGCTCCTTCATCGCGTCGATACAAAACTTCGTGCCGCGCGAGAAGTAGTCGGGTGTCTCCTTGAACCCTTTAAGTGAGGTCGACGACACGCAGAGGATCACCGCATCGTGACCCTTCACCGCGGCGCGCACCGAGGCAGCGTCGTGGAAGTCACCCGTCACCTTCGTGAGCTGCGCGTGGGTGAGGCTTAGCTTCGCGGGCGTGCGGGCAAAGGCAGTAACGGTATGGCCCGCCGCAAGGGCCGCCTTGACGCAGAGGGCGCCGGTTCCCTGGGAAGCACCGAGAACGAGGATCTTCATGAGGGCCCTATAGTGCCCCGCCGCGACTTCACAAGCGCGTAAACAATACGACGATTACGTCCACTTGAGCGCGTTGTCGGGTGGCCTAGCCTCGACGCTCGCGCAACCCACACCTTGCTCGCTGTCAGATGCCGTCCGTGGGCTGGCGCGTCAGGTGCACCTTGCCCTCGAGGCGCGGGCTGACCCACACCTTGTTGTTCTTGTCGACGATCACCACACCGACCCCGGGAGTCTTCTCGACGAGCTCGAGCCCTTTCTTGGGACCAAGGATGAACACTGCGTCGTCGATCGCGTCGGCTGTCGTCGCATCGTCAGCCCACACGGTGACGCTGCGGCTGGCAGTGGCCGGGTAGCCCGTGCGAGGGTCGATGATGTGATGGTAGCGCCGCTTACCAATCACGTACGAGCGCGCATAGTCACCCGCGGTCGAGAAGGCATGATCGGTGAGCTCGATTGTCGCAAAGAACACGCCCAACGCTGCGCGCGGATCTTGGATCCCGCTCACCCACGGCGAGCCGTCGGGCTTTCTGCCGGCCCCGTACAGGTCCCCCCCTGCTTGCACGAGAAAACTTTGGATGCCGGCCTTCTTGAAGACGTCTGCAGCGCGGTCAACGATGAAGCCCTTCGCGATCCCCCCCAAGCCGAGCTTGTGCCCTTTCGGGATGCGCACGGCGCGCGCTTTTGCGTCGAGCTCGACCGTGCGGTAGTCGACCAACTTACGGCGCTGCTCGACCTCGGCCTTTGACGGAATCTTCGGCTCGGCCTCGGCGGCGCTGCCGAACTTCCAGATGTCACTCATGGCCTGGAAGGTAATGTCGAACGTACCCTGCGACGCTTTGCCCGCTTCGATCCCGCGCGAGATGACGGCGAATGTTTCTGGCCCAACACTGACCCATTGATCGGGGTTCAGATTGATCTGCCCGACGTCGCTGTCGTCACGCCACTCGCTGAGCATGCCTGCTAGGCGCTCGATTTCCGTGAGCGCCCGCGACATCGTGAGCCGAACTTTGGCAACGTCCGCTTGCTCGTTAGTAAAGGCGACGAAGTGCACGTTGGTGCCCATCGCCTCGTCCTGAAAGTCCACCTTCTGCGGTCCGCTCGCGGCGGCAGCGGGCGCAACATCCAACGTGGAAGCCGCGACCGACGCCGACGGAGGCGTGCCGTTGGGAACGGGTGGAGCAGCGCTAGCGCGCGCCGCATCCATCAGCTCGGGAGCTTTCTGTGCCGCTGGGCGGCCGCAGGCAAGCAGGAGACACGGCAACGCGAGCGCGAGCCCGCTCTTCATCGAAAACCGCCGGAGCCACCGTTGGGCACGCCGGCAACACCAGCTCCTGCGGAGCCTCCGCGGCCAGCCGCTGGCCCGGCGCCACTGGTAGCCACCGGGTCGGCTGGCAAGTAGCTCGGGGAGCCGAGGGGACCATCTTCGGAAGAGCTGCAGGCGCCGCACAAAGCCGGAGCGACGACAGGGAGGAGCGTGGCTCGCAATAACGCGCGGCGAGCACCAGCTGGAGCGAGCATCTGCGGGAGAATAGCCTAGGCAAACTCAGCAGCAACGGAGTGTGCTCGCGGGACGAGCATTTTTGCGAACTGCGCGCGACGCACGCAGCAACCCGATGCCAGCAGTAACGATTTGCGTGTCGCGTTCGATACTCCCCAGCGCGGCAACGATGCAATGAGCGCTCGAGCGGCCGTGATGCACAGCCATGGCGCGAATTACGAAATCTACCAGCTCCGCGCGTCGCTAAGTAGCGGAGCGTGCCGCCAAGTCGTGCCCGACATTTGATCGGGCCGATGGCGCGCGTGCCGCTCGCTGCTCGATCAGTCGCGCAGTCGCTTGCCCATTCCTTTGGCAACAGAGCCGGCTTTCGCGATGTTTCGAGCCACTGTCTAAATCCAGCATTAACGGAAGCGAGTCCCGAGCTTGAACTTGTACCGCGCGCTGTCGTCGTCGGAGCGCTCGCGCACATCGCTCTCTGCGGCGGTGCTGCGGGCTGCCCTGGCGGCGAGGTCTAGCGAGTGAAACTCAAGGAATGGAGGCTGAGCACGGACGGTCGAATCAAGACCTTCCTCAGCATCGCGTGTGTCGACATTCCGACGCGGGGACAAAGTTTCACTGGTCGCGCTGAAGAAGAAACGCCCAGCGGCAAGATCGAATCGGCGCGTCCCCACGGGCTTCATAGAGAGCGCGCTTGGTTTCTTCACGTTCAGCAAGCGACTCGAGCAGGACCGCAGGCGGCGGACCTTGCGGGCGGCGCGGCTTTCAGTCATAAAAACCAAGCTGCTAATGCTCACCGTGCTAGGTTTTCAAACCGGTCGAACGTGACGCATTGCGTAGGCACGCGAAAAACAGATCTTTCGCCGTACTCCGCCGCACGAAGAGCTATATTGACGTGACCCCGACGAACGATGCGGAACGAGCGGCGTGTCGGCGCACAGCCGCGCGGGTTCGTACCACCACATGACCCCCGCGGAACCACTCCGAATGAAAGGCCCGACGATGCGTACGTTCTCGATTCTTGCATCCAGTTTCCTCCTCTCTGCGTTTGGCGCTGCCTGCAGCAATGGAGGATTGACGAATCCTGGCGTCGCCGTCGCCGGCGGGAACAGCGGCTCACTCGCTGGCGCGCCCACTGTGACTGGAGTCGGTGGCTCCAACATCCCCACGGGCGGCAGCGCCGACACCACCGCTGGCACGAGCGCCGGCGGCACGGGCGCGGTCGCAGCCGGTGGCACGGACACCGTGAGTGGTGGCAGCACAAGCATGGGTGGCAGCACGACGAGCAGCGCCGGCACGAGCATGGGTGGCAGCACAACGGGCAGCGCTGGCACGAGTACGGGCGGCGGCACGACAGGCAGCGCCGGCAGCACCGGCAGCGGCACGGACGCCTATTCCGGCCCCTTCAAGATCCTCGTCTTGGATACGGCGCTCCAGTTCGCCCACGACTCGATTCCAATTTGCGACCTCACCGTGGGCCTAGAGAGCTTTCGGACTCAAGTCGAGGCCGACCGTAAGGTCAAGGAACCGGCAAACCTCGGCGCAACGCCGGACGCGATGATGCCCATGGGCACGAAGCCCGGAAGCCAGTGGACGGCGGATCATGCGAAAAATGATTTGTCGGACTTCACGGACGCCAACTTGAAGCAGTACGCCATGGTCTTTTCGTGTAGCCCGACCGGCACCGTCTTCAGCAACAACCCGAACGTCAAAGACAAGGCAACCTCAGCGATCGCCATGGCCGCGCTACAGAAGTTCGTAGAGGGCGGCGCCGCTTTTGGTGGAGTGCACTCCGCGTCAGACTTCGAGAATTCGAACGGGTTTCCCTGGTTCACGAACACACTGATGGGCGGCTATTTCGTCAGCCACGAGAATGACGGGACGAACGGCACCGTGCAGGTAGTGTCAACGTACGCCACTCACCCGGTAATGCGGGGCGTGCCGGCGACGTGGAGCACGGTGGACGAGTGGTACCACATGAATCGCGACATCGGAGCTCAGCCAGGCTTTCAAATCCTCGCGCGCCTCGCCGTCGACAACCGTCCGATTGTCTGGATCAAAGAGGTCAGCAAGGGTCGTATGTTCTACACCGTTCGGGGCCACAACAAGGACCGCTTCGACAAGGAGCCCGCCTTCCGAACTCTGATGCTAAATGGCATCCTGTGGGCCACCCACCGGCTCGAGCAGTAAATTACCAGTTTGAGTGGGTAGGGTTTGGGGCTACGGTCCCGCGTTCAAGAGGGCCTAGGTCGACTCCTATCGGTTGACCTAGAATTATGCGGAGCAAGAGTCTTGTGAAACGGTCACGCTTGTCTGATTGGTTTTCTGTTGGGGCGATTGCCTCGTTGGCTGCAGTCGCCGTTCTGGCGGTGCCCACAGCGGCTCACGCGCAATTGCCGGCGGCTGAGGCGCTGCCCATCGCGAGCGTGAAGGGCTGGGATGTGACGCTCGACGGGCGCATGAGCACATTCCTCAGCTTTGCTCACGGTGACCAGGAGCCCGGTAACGGTTCATACCCAAACTGGCAGGGCTACTACGACTACCCGGACGCTTCCGGCAAGATCACTGACACCCGCCTCCGCTCGGGCTTCGTCTCCAACTTCATGGGCTGGGGCCTGCACCGGCAGGTCGATAAGGACTACGCGCTGAGCGCGCGCTTTGCGATTTGGGGCAACATCTCCCAGAAGCGCGACAAGACGCTCAGCCCCGATGTCGATCTGCGCGAGGTGTACTTGAAGGTCGATGCTCCCTGGGGCAGCGTGCTCGCGGGGCGAAACCTCGGGCTCTTTGGGCGAGGCGGCATCAACCTCGATTATGACATCGAGCACGGTTACGGGCTCGGTAGTCCTTGTATGATCATCAACCGCGAGCCTTCCCAGGGTCCGATAGGTGCTTGCGGGCACGTGGGCTTCGGCATTTTGTTCCCCGCGTACAACGCGCAAATCACTTACAATACGCCAGAGTTCGCAGGCTTTCAGCTCAGCGCGGGCGTGTTCGATCCCTCCACCATTCAAGAGCGCACCTACAATCGCACGCCGCTGCCAAGAGTTGAGGGTGAGCTGAGCTTCAAAGTGCCGAAGTATTTCCATGCCGAGGTATCAGGAACTTGGCAGCGCGTCGGCCAACCCGCGACGCCCCAGAACGCGGACTCGCTCGGCGTGGCGGGTGCGGCAGGCGTCAACTTGGGTCCCGTACAGCTCGGCGTCGCCGGGTTCACCGGCCAAGGTCTGGGCATCTGGGTAGCCATGGAGAACTACCCCGTCTTCAGTGACGACAAGCTGGTGCTCCGGAAGCAGAAGGGCGTGCTCGGAATGGCCGCCCTCAACTTCGGCCACACCAAGATTGCCGCCGGCGTCGGCGAGACGCTGATCGGGACAACCCCGAACGACGATTTTTTTAACGCCACCCTCCCGACGGCCAACTTCCCCAATCGACAGCTTGGCTATTCGGCGGGCATCTACCAGGGCGTGCTCGATGATCTCGTCTTGGGGCTGGATTTCTTCAGCGCGAACACGAGGTGGAACGTCGCGCCCGACCCGGGTAACGCGGGCGCAGCTTTCCTCCCGAAGCAGACCGTCAACTTCGTGAACTTGGGAGCGACGCTGGTTTACTGAGCGGAGTTTGGCCGCGCGAACGAGTCGTTCACGCGGCCTGACCGACCCCACACGTGGCTCAGTGTTGTCGGCGCCCCTGACGCGCTGCTTGGGCGCGCGCCGAGCGACTGAGTCCTTGGCTCACGGCATCGACCCCACGGGCTCAGCGACGACGCAGTGATGTTGGGTTTCTTGGAGATGGGCGAGGCCGACGCGGCTGCGTCGGCTTTCGCTGCATGCTTGCCGTGCGCTCAGGCTCCAGATGACTAACCCTTAAGGGTTATCGACTGTGGCGATGCGCTATCCCCGCTGAGCTGGAATTCGCCGCCGGTCAGCGAGACTTCGCCGAAGGCGGAGCTCGCGCCCCTCCTCGCAGTGGACCTCAAGTGACGAGTACGTCGGCACCGCGAGCGACTGCGCTTGGCGTCCGCGGCGGAGCGGCCGACGTTGCGCCGGCCTCCTGCGTGCGACAGGCGTTCGGACCCGCAAGGGGATCGGCACCGCGACCGGACACCTGCGGACGCGCCGGATAAGACCGACAACATCGAGATCAGTAAGGACAATACGGCCCAAAAGAGCGCCCCTTGAAGCGCACTTCCGGCCGCGGCGCCGGTCGGGACCGCTGGCAAAATTAGGGCTGTGCGAGTAAGCATTTCGTCCGAGAAATGCCCTCGCTCAGCTCGAGCATCGTGAATCAGCAGGTCGCTTCGGTGCGCGACGTGGAAGAGGCGCTGTCCCGTCAGTCGCTGTACGGCGGGGATCTGATCACGAACCTGCTTGAGCTGGCCGCAGTGAGTGAAGAACGGCTCAGCAAGGTGCTCGCCGAGAGCCATGATCTCGCCGCGGCGCCGGTCGGTGAATTGCCCATCGCGCCAGACCACGTGCGCCGCTTAGTGCCGGGGGATCTCGCGCAGCGCTTCGCGCTCTACCCGCTTGAAGAGCGTGACGGGTCGCTGGTCGTGGTCGTCGCCGAGCCGCTGCCGAGCGAAGCAGAACAAGACCTATCGTTCTCTCTCGGTACCGCGCTCGTGCAGAAGGTCGCGCTCTTGGTGCGCGTGCGCCAAGCCATCGCGCGCGACTACGGTAGTCCACTGGATCGCCGTTCGCTGCGCGTGCTGGCACGCCTGAGTGGCAAGCCCGATCCGAGTCCGAGCTCATTGCCGAGTCGCCCGGATCCGGCGCAGGACTCGCGTCAACCGCCGCCAACCGTGCATCCGGATCAACCCGCCAACGCGGCGCCACCGGTGCCGACGCAAAGCCTGGCACCCCAGGTGCCACGCGCGGCGGCCATGCCGGACCTCAGGAGCTTGGCCGGGCCGGCCCCGAACAGTCGACCGCGGCGGCTTGGCCCGTACACGGCCACCATGGCCGAACGTGATTTGCACGACGCGGAATCGCGGGATGACGTGCTGCGCGCCTTCTTCGATTTCGCCGGGCAATACTTCGAATATGCCGCGCTGTTCGCGGTCCATGGGGATCTGGCAGAGGGCAAAGACGCCTCCGGTCACGGTGCTTCGCGCGCACGCATCCTAGCGGTGGGTATCCCGTTGGACTTGCCCAGCGCAATGTCACGCGCCCGCGACTCGGCAACATACGAGCTCACTCGCTTGGGCGGCGGCGGGCTGGATGGCGCGCTCGCCAAAGATCTGGAGCGCCGCCCCGGCCGCACCGTGCTCTTCTTGCCCGTGCAAGTGCGCACGCGCACCGTGGTGATCTTGTATGGTGATCACGGCGAGCGGGACGTGCAGCTGAGCGAGGTTGGGGATGTAATCGCGTTCGCGCCGTTAGTCGCGACGGCCTTCGAGCGCATGATCTTGCGCCGCCGCATGCGTGAAAAAGGCGCGGACTTGCTGCCGCCGCCGCAAAGCGTGCGCTTCGCGAAAATGCGCGAGCCGGCGCAACCGCTGCCGAACGCGGTGGAGCGGGCCGCAACGCTCGCTTCGCTGATCGGGGACCACGCCGGCGCGGCGCGCACGTCCGCTCTCCCAACGCCGGATTCGGAGCCGCCAACGTTGCCCCGGCGCTCGTCGCTACCGCCGCCGCTTCAGCCGGAGGATGAGCTCACGCCGCCCACGCCGCGCGTGTACACCCCCGCCGCGCCGACGGTCGCGCAGCGCATGATTTCGATCGGCCCATTGCCGGCACTGCCCACGTTCGACTCGCTGCCGCCGCCTTCTTCCGGGCCGCCGCCTTCTTCCGGGCGCACGCAGCCCACCGAGCGCAGCAGTGAACCGCCGGAAAACGGCTGGGGCGTGGCACCTGCAAGCGCAGGGTTTGCGCGCATCGAGCGCGGTACCAAGCCCGGCGTGGGCAGCGCTCTCCAAGAAGCGAACGCCGGCACGGCAGCCGAGCCTCCGAAGAACGACGAACCCCCGTCGTCGAGTTCGAGCTCGCAGCGGCGCTTGCAGCTGGTCTCCGAAGTGCCGCTGCTTACCGAGCGGGACGCGCCGCAAATCGACGTCTCGGAAAGCGCGGCCGATTTTTACGAGGACGATACCGAAGACCTCGAAGAAGACGAGTACGCGCCCGAGTCTGATGACGGCGGCGTCCCGTTGGCTCCCGCGTCGCGCGCACTCGCGTACAGCGCACGTCCGCTCCCGCCGCGGGACCTGTCGCAACACATGGAACTCCCGAGCGTGATCGTGGACACCGAGGTGGACACGAGAGAGCTCGTAGAACGCCTGATGAAGGGCGACACCAGCGCAGGTGACAAGCTGGTGCAAATCGGGGATTCCGCGATCACCGTGTTGGTCGGCATCTTTCCCGGCCCGATCACCGCGGAGCTACGGCGCAGCTCCGGGGATGGTCCCGGAAAAGCCTCAGAATGCGGCCCAGTGTTGCGCGTGTTATCGCGCATGAGCACGCGCCCCGTGCCCTTCGTCGCCGTGCGCACGGCTGATGGCGACCCTACGGTGCGCGCGTGGGCCACGCGCCTGCTCGGTGAAATGCCGAGTGGGGAGTCATCGCAAGCCGTCGTGCGCCGCCTAACGGATGACGACGCCGAAGTGCAGCGCGCGGCCCTCGCCGCCGGGCACATGTTGCTGCAGCACCCCGAAGCTGCCGAAGCGCTGCAAGCAAAGATCGCCGAGAGCCTGAGCGACACGACGCGCCCCGAAACCAATCGCCACACGCTGATCGAGGCACTCGCTGAGCTGCGCGCGCCGCTCGTGATCCCCGCACTGGTTCGCTTGCTGGAAGACGGCTCGCCGGACATCGTGCGCTCTGCACAATGGGCATTGAGCGTGATCACCCGCCAGGATTTCGGAACCAAAGCCTCGCTCTGGGAAGAGTGGTGGCTGGCCCACTCGACCCGCCACCGCATCGAGTGGCTGATCGACGCGCTGATGCACGAAAGCCAGGAACTGCGCCGCACCGCCGGTGATGAGCTCAAGAGCCTGACCAAAGAATACTTCGGCTACTACGACGACTTGCCTAAAAAAGAGCGCGAACGCGCGCAAGACCGCTACCGCCAGTGGTGGGAAACAAAAGGCAAGGCGCGCTTCCACTGACGAGCGTCGCGTTCGGGCGTCACGCCCCGCCGCTCACTCCGTGTACGTGCGCACTCATGCAGTAGCGACGGGGCTCTCCACGAGTTGTCAAAGCATGCCCGCTTCGCCACCAGCGCCCGTGACCGAACCGCCCTCTCCACCAACCCCCGTCTCCGACTCACCAGCGGCGCCCGCCGCGCTGCCCGCACTCGGTGAGGTCACGCAAGTGGCGGCGACGTAACTCAACCCGGCGAACTCACCTGGAAAGATTCGGTGCGTGATGAAGTCGGCGTCTTCCTGCGAGAGCGCCTTCCCTCCGGCGCAGTTCCCGAGAATCGTCGCGTCCGAAATGACGATGTCGAGCGTGTCACCACGGTTGACCGAGAGCTTGGCCGTAGTGCGCACGGCCAGCAGCGTCGGCGGCGGCGTTCCGCTCTCCGGAGCCCAATCCGGCGCGAGCAGGGCATAGGCGTAGTCGGAGCCCTTCACGACGCGCACTGGATCGGACTCCGCGCCAGGTGACACGGGCTCGGGGAGCTGAGCCGCGGACCACCACCCCTTGTAGATGGTCATGCCTCCCGCAGGACCAGCATCAGCCGCGGGATACCGATTGTCGAATACGGCTTGGGTGGGGTCCGAAGTTTCACAAGCCGAAAGGAGCGAGCTGCAAACGAGCGCGTTGAGGAAGAATGTGTATTTCATGGCTGCTCAATCGAGGTAGAGCGTCGCCATCACACGCAAAGTGATGGGATAGGCCGGCGTGTAGTCAACATCTTCGCAACCCCAGAAGCGGCCGTCGGC
>JBDTJC010000435.1:0-4417 GCA_039936055.1 Polyangiaceae bacterium
TAGGGTCCGCGCCCTCAATGGCCACCAAGTTCGCACAGTTCATCCAAGACAATAAGATCGACCCGCGCCGCATCATCGTCGCCTCCGCCGAACTGGAGCGCCTGCGCCCGGAAGATCGTGCGGTCCGACTGAAGAAGCGCGCCGACAAGAAAGCCGGCACCAAGCCTGCCGAAGGCGAAAAGCCGGCCAAGCCGCGCTCGGGCCACACCGTGACGCCACGCCTCGTCGAAGCCGTAACCGTGGGCAAGCCCGTTTCGGGTCCCGCGAAGACGCGCCTGCTGCGCGCGCTCAATCACGTGCTGGTCACCAAGAAGAAGACCGCCGTCGAACTCAAAGCGTTGTTCTAGTCGTCGGGGGTTTCACCCGCGCACCCGCTGAAGTGTCCGCCTTCGGGGATCACGAAGCGCGTAATTCAGCGGGCCCCCACCCCTGAATTTGGGGCCCCAACCCTGAGATTTGGGGTCCCAACCCCAAATCTCGCTCTGTTAGTGTAGTAGGGCAACACGAGGGAGCTCGGGTGAGTACCGGCGTCACGCCCGGAGCATTCTGAAAAGACGCTCCGGGTGTGAAAACAAACGAAGTGTGGCGCATCTGACCTAGTCGTGGTCGCCACTCCGTATATCGGCCGGGTTTCGTGGCCGGCGAACACCGCCGTCGAACGGCAAACGCGCCCGGTAACAGCTAAGCTGTCGGCTGTGACGGAGCTCACGGAACTCATCGAGCGCTGCAAGGCTGGTGATGGCTTTGCGTTTCGCGAAGTGTTCCGCGACCACCGGGCGGATGTCGCGCGCCTCGTTCAGCGCATGACGGGGCGTCCCGGTGATCTCGAAGACATCGTGCAAGAAGTCTTCTTGCAGGTGTACCGGAGCATCAAAGATTTCCGCGGGCAGTCGCGCTTTTCCACCTGGTTGTATCGCGTGACCGTGAACGTGGTGCTGATGCAGCGCCGCGCGGCACGCAGTCGCCCCGTGTTTCAGGAAGCCTCTGACGAAAGTTTCGGCAGTGACTCGCGCGACTTGCCGGATGACCAAGTCGCGCGCTCGCGTCGTGTCGCTGCGTTCTATCGCTTGCTCGGTCGGCTGAGTGACAAGAAGCGCGCCGTGTTCGTGCTGCACGAGCTCGAGGGCTTGCCACCCACCGAAGTCGCGAAGGTCGTGAACGCGCCCGTGCTCACCGTGCGCACGCGTTTGTTTTACGCGCGCCGCGAGCTGCTCGAACTACTGCGCGAAGAGCCGGCCCTCGCCGGCGTGGCTCGGGAAATGCTGACCGAGAGCGACGCCACCCAGCTCCCTGAAAGAGAGTCGACGTGAGCGCTGAACGCAGTCCCGAAGAGACAGCGCTCGAGCGCTTGGTTTTGGAGCTGCGCGCAGAGCCGACTCCGGGGTTGGATTGGGAACGCGTCGAAGCGCGCTTGATGCGTGAACCCAAGCCGGAAGTTCGCTCGGCGCGAGCGCAGTTCATGGGCCGAATCCGCATGCCGGCATGTGCGCTCTTGGCGGCCGCGACCGCGGTGTTCCTGTTCACGCGACACCACGCACCGGCGCCCGCGGCCAGCGGCCAGTTCGTAGCCAAGCTCGCCAGCGGTCCCCTGAATGGTGACCAACTGGCGCTCGGCACGCGCATCACCGCCGGCAATCACAACGTCGTAGTCGAGCACGCAGGCCGGGCGCGCTGGACGCTCGAGCCGCGTTCCACTGCGTTCGTGTCGAACACCGGTGAGTTCCTCACCGTGCAGCTCGAGAGCGGCGCGCTGTCTGCGGCAGTCGTACCCAACACCAAAGCTGAAACCTTCGCGGTCGAAGCGGGCGGCACGCGCGTCGCTGTGCACGGCACCGCATTCCGCGTCGAGCGCGCCGCGGATCGCGTGCTCGTACAAGTGAGTGACGGCACCGTCGCGGTCGAGCCCACGCAAACCCACTCGGATCCGTCGTTCTTGCTGCGCCGTGATTCGCGCGGCAACTTCGCCCTGGACGGTCGCATGGGTAGCGTCGAAGGCAACGCCTCCGTCGTAGTGCGGGACGCCGGCCCCGAGTCGCATCGCGAAATCGGCGCGGCAGCGAGCTCACTCCACCCCGCTCACCTCGCGCACGCGCCAGCCCATGTCGCCCCAGCCACGGCCGCCACTGCGCCTGACCCCGCCAGCCCCCCCCCTGTGGACGCACCAGCTCTGCCGCTGCAGCCCTCGATCTCCAACATCGAAAGCGGTGTCAGTTCCGCAATCGGCCTGCTCACCGGCTGCTTCCGCAACAAGCAGAACTCCGCCGGGAATCGCGTCAGCGCCAGCACCGGCATGACCCTCGCCGTCGCCGACGCAGGCACCGTCCAATTCGTGACCTTCAGCCCGCCCCTAGAGCCCGCCGTCGAAGACTGCGCCGTGGTCGGCCTGCGTCAGCTCACCTTCGCGCGCTCCGTGGAGGGCGTGACGTTCACCCGCCTCCTCGAGCTCACGCGCTGAGCGCGCTCCGGTTCAAGGCGGCAAAAACGGCCCAGCGGCCTATTATGCCGCAAATGTAGGCTTGTGTAGGCTGATGTCGGCTACGATTCGATCGTGATGTCGAAGCCAACTCGGACCCCTCTCTCAATCGCGAGTCTTTTCGGCCTGGTTCTAGCGAGCAGCGTGCTGCTCGCTGGGTGCGGAAACCCCGTCCAGCGCAAACTGGAGGGTCGCTGGCTGGGTGAGAGCGTCGAGAACTTCGACGCGAAGGACATGGCCGCCGCGACGGGTTGGGCCCGCGGCCTCAGCCTCGAGTTCTCGGGCACGAACCTGACTGTCGCAATCCCCGCCGAGGAGCCCCGCACCGGGAAGTACAAGGTGGCTAGCGTCCACGAAAACGACGTCCAACTCGCCGTGACCCGCGCTGACGGCGTCGTCGACAACGCGAGCTTCAAGCTCGACGACGAGCGCAGCCTCCGCTTCATGCTCGGCGACAACCGCACCGTAGTGTTACGGCGCGAGCAATAGGCTCTCCCTCTCGCGCGCAGCGCTCCTCTCGCGCGCAGCGTGCGGAAAGCACCACAGCCGCCCGCCCGGAACCAAAACGACCCGCAAGTCTTGGAAGGCCAGATCACGGTCTGCGACTGAGAGGCGAAGCCAACAAAAGCTGACCGAACAGGCGCATGCGATCTCAAAGCAAAGCGCGAGCGGCCAAGCAGTATGCATGCCCCTGGGCCCGACCACCCAAGGCACGAAGCCTCACAGTCTCAACGGCAGCAACGCGTACCCAAGCTATAATCAAAATAAGCCCGCGGGTGGCTGCTCACTTTCGAGTCGCAGCCCTCGCGGGTGCTGCGCGAGTAGAAGCCACCTAGGAACGCGCCGCGGTCGGCGTCGACCCATTCGTCCAGGTTGCCGACCATGTCGTAAACCGCGTCGTTGCCCCAGGTGCTGCGGCAGGTCGTGGTCGCGCCCGTTTTGCGAAGCAGCGGCCCCGCGGGTCCGACCACGAGGTTCAGGCGCGGGTCGAGGTGCCCGATCGACATATCGCCGTGCAGGATCTGTCCGGGGTGTGCCTCGCGGAAGACGTTGCACACGCCCTCCTCGTAGTGGTCGCCGTAGGGGAACTTGCGCGCGGCCTCGCCGCGACAGGCGAAGACCCATTCGTCGATCGTGCACAACCGCTTGCCCGCGTTGCGGCACGCAACCGCGGCCAGGTTGCCGCTCAGGTACCCGTTAGGCGTCACCCCCGCGCGTGATTCAGCGCGCGGTTCGAAGTCCTCAGCGAGCTGAAAATCTGGCGGCGACGGCACCGCTAGGGTTTGCCCTCGCGCGTACGCCGTCCACTCTTTCAGCGACGCGGCAGTCTGCGCGCGCGTCGGGTGATAGTAGGGCGAGAGGCGGCGCCCTTGCTTCTCATCGACGAGCGTCACCTCATAGCGATCGATGCAATAGCGACCACGGATGTCGACCATCTCCGCGGGGCAGCGCGCCAGCGCGGGGGGCATACCCGGTAAGAGCGCAGGCGCGACACCGGTTTGCGCCACGTCGCCGCCGTCCGGCAGATACAGCAGAGCGGGCGCTTCCGGAGCGGGCGTCGCGTCCGCGACGAGCGGCGTCGCAGACGAACTCGGACGCTCGTGATCACTTCGCTCGGGTGATCGGGAACACGAGAGCGCGAGCAGTGAGCAACAGAGAGCCGAACGCGCTCTGCCGAGCTTCACTTGCCGCGGTAAACGATCAGACCGTGCGACAAATCATAAGGGGATACAGCAACGCGCACGCGGTCCCCGGGGAGCACTCGAATGTGGTGGCGCCGCATGCGACCGGAAAGCTGGGCGCGCACGACCGCTCCACCTTGATCGACCTTGATGTTGTACTGGCCGCCGCCGAGAGCGTCCTGAATGACACCCTCCATTTCGAGAAGATCGCCCTTACTCATGTGTTACGACTCATTCGGTCCTTTACGGCCGCGGAACCTGA
>JBDTJC010000436.1:0-3301 GCA_039936055.1 Polyangiaceae bacterium
CCATCAAGTTCAAATCGTGGGTTCAGCTCATTTTCTGATCATTTGTTGCTCTGCTCTCTGTTCTGAAATTCCGGAAGTGAATGAGTCAGCGGACGAGGTGGGCGGTTTTCGACGGTTGATCATGCTGATATTCGAGGGGCGGTTTGCGCCGCCTTCATGGTCACGATTCGTCGGGAGCTGCCTCGCACTGGGCTCGCGGGTCGGAACCGCACAACGTATTCGAGGTTTCTCCACCGTTGGCCGGCTCGACCGCTGGGTAAGATTGTTTGGTGGACCTCAGGGGTATTCTTTAGAGGTTCACGCCGCCTTCTTTGTCTTCTGCGAGCGCTCGATTTCGACGCCGACCGCCCACACGAATCCCGCGAGCTCGCGCCAGTGCGGTCACGATCTTTCCGCTCGGCTTGCTCTTGCTCGATAGCGCACAGTAGCGACGATGAAGACGCTCCTGTGCGCTCCACGCGATGGCCGCGATCTTGGGCGGCGGGGATGTCTGCATGTCCTTCTGGCGCTTGCACAGTCGCGGCCGATGACGGTAGTGCCAGGCAGATTCTACGAGCACGCGCCGCAGATGCAAGTTTCCAGTCTTGGTGATGGCGCCACGCCGAGTCTTCGGTCCGCTTGAGTGTTCGGATGGCACCATGCCGGTGTAACTCATCACTTGCCCGGCCTTCTCAAAGCGACTGAAGCAGCCGAATTCAGTCGCGAGCGTCACCGCCGTTACTTTGGCCACGCCCCGAAGAGCTTGCAGCGCATCGACGATGGCCCGCAGTTGCTCGGGTGCGGCATCAACGGCTCGATCAATCGCGGCGTCGAACCGCTCGACACGCTGCCCCTGGTGGTCGACCTCCAGGATCAACTCGACGAGCGTCGTATTCTGCTCAGCGTGCGGTAACTGCAGACATCCCCAGCGCCATCGAGCTTTGGCGCTCTTGCGAGGGCGTCGGTCTCGGTGAAGGCGACACGCCGCGACAGCTTGAGGCCTTCCTGGCAAGAAATCCGTCGCTGAGCACGGTGGCGCTTTCGGGACAACGCCTGATCGGAGCAGTCTTGGCCGGGCACGACGGTCGACGCGGTTTTCTTTACCATCTCGCCGTTCATCCCGATTTTCGTGCACGTGGGATCGGCCACGCCCGCGACAGACCCCTGAGCGGCGGCAGGCGGAACGCGACGCCGAAGGCTCTGACGTCGGGCGCCGGATCGCGTGACCATCAACAAAAAAGAAGCCGGCTGAGCTGTAAACGTGGTCTGACCAGGGCGCCGGATCGCGGCGGCGCACAAAAACCGCCGGATGCTGGAGCTGACGCGGCGCGGCGCGACTCCTGCTCGACTCTGTGACGGTCTCGGGACAGAGTCCCGCCCGAATGGCGCATATCCTGGCCTTTGAACGCCCCGTCGTGGAGCTCATCACGCGGGTGCGCGAGCTGCGTGAGCTCGCAAATGAAGATGATCGCTTTGGGTCCGAGCTGAAGCGGCTTGAGGACAAGGCTGCCCGCCTGGCACGCGAGGTGTTCGCCAAGCTCTCGCCGATGCAGAAGGTGCAGCTCTCGCGCCACCCCAATCGCCCGTACACCAACGACTACATCTCGCGTCTGTTCCAGGATTTCGTGGAGCTGCACGGGGACCGCCGCTTCGCGGAAGACGGCGCGCTGATCGCGGGCATCGGTCGCTACCACGGGCGCAGCGTGGTCGTGGTTGGGCACCAGAAGGGTCGCAGCGCCAAAGAACAAACGAAGCGCAACTTCGGCATGCCGAACCCGGAGGGCTATCGCAAAGCCATCCGTATGTACGAGCTGGCCGAGCGCTTCAATCTGCCGATCTTCACCTTCGTGGACACCATGGGCGCCTACCCGGGCTTGGGCGCGGAAGAGCGCGGTCAGAGCGAGGCCATCGGTGCTTCGATCGAAGTGATGTCGCGCATGACCGTGCCGATCATCACGACCGTGATCGGTGAAGGCGGCTCCGGTGGCGCGCTCGCGCTGGGCGTCGCCAATCGCGTGCTGGTCTTGGAGTTCAGCTACTACTCCGTCATCACCCCCGAGGGTTGCGCGGCCATCCTGTGGAAGAGCGCGGAACGCGCGCCGGACGCCGCCGCTCGCCTGCGCATCACCGCGCCGCACTTGATCGAGTTCGGGATCGCGGATCAAATCGTGGAAGAACCCCCGGGCGGCGCGCATCAAGATCACGATGACGCGGCGAAACGGCTGGACCGCGTGCTGTACTCCACGTTGACCGACCTCTCTGCGTTGTCCCGCGAGGGGCTGCGTGAAGACCGCTACCAGCGCTTTCGGAAGCTCGGCGCGTACGTCGCGTAGGCGATCTACGTGGATTTCGGCGCCGGGAGCGCGTGCGCGTCGAGCGCGAACAGCTCCGTGTTGAACAGGACCACGCATTCGCTCGGTGCCGAATCTGCCACTAGCGCCTGCATCTCACGGAAGTAGGCGAGGTGCAGGCTGCGTAAGCGTTCGAGGTCCGTCTGCGAGATGGCCATCAGGTTGTAGCCAAAGATGCCCGGCACTCCGCCCTCGAAGCGCGCGAGCGCTACCTTGAGCCACTCACCTTTGAGCTTGCGGCTGCGCACGCGGTCGACGCGCGTGTCTACCGTTTGCGTTTGATCCACGACCCAGCGCCCACCTTCCATGCGGATTTGGTGCGCGGCGGCGAGGGCCGCTAAACAGCGTTGTTCTTCGGCCTTGGAAATCCCGAGCCGCTCGGCGATCCACCCCGGGCGGTGTCTACGCAGGCGCGCGTAGTCCGTGAGCTCCAGCGCGCGCAGCACCGCGTGCGACCAAGGCACGTCATACGCGGCTTTGCGCGCGGCCTGCAGCGCGCGCCACTCTTCCGCGACCGAGAGCAGCTGCTCCAGCGCGACGAAGTGCGACAAGAAATCCAACCCGCGAAAACTTGCAGCTTCCACTAACGCCAAGAATTCAGGCAAGCGAGGCTCGGCCGCACCGCTGAGCCAACGCGCGATCGAGAAACGGCTGAAGCCAGAGCGCGCTGCCAACTCCACCAAGTGCGTCTTGCCACGCAGAGCGCGAAGGAGCTGCGCAACGCCGAGCGGGGTCGCCAGCTCCATGACGGTTGCGGGTGGAGTTCCGAAAAACGCCTCCAGCGCCGCCTGGCTTCGTACACCCGAGCGCTCGGCCAACGCGAACGTCTCCGCGGCGGTCGGAAAGCAGACCTGTGACTCCCAGCGGTACGCGATATTGCTGCGGTAGCCGAGGCGCTTGCTGAAACCGCGCTGCGACCGCTTTCCCCGCAGAAAACGCAGCCAATCCGCCGCCAACTGTCCGAAATTCAT
>JBDTJC010000437.1:0-18519 GCA_039936055.1 Polyangiaceae bacterium
TCTATCGTGACAATTGCGCGACGCGCATCCGCGACGCGATCGACCGAGTGTTAAGCGGGCAAATCCGCGCACAGTCACACATGCCCGCGCGCATGAGCTATCGCGCGCATACCCTGCGCCTCGTAGCAGACGATGGGCTGCTGTACAGCGCGCTCGACTTGGCCATCGGCCGTGGCACAGACTCTCCGATCACGTTCTGGGACGAAGGCTTTTTGCCGACGCGCCTGCATGATTTGCTGGCGAACACGCGCATCACGCGGGACGGCAAACAGCTGCCCCTGGTCCGCCGCGAGAAAATGCTGCGAAGCTCCGCGCTCTTCCTGCCCCGCTCGACTCCGCCGGACTGGATCGGGCGCTACTTTCGAGCGGGTTTGGCGTTCGGTGCGCTGTTCGCCGCGCTCGGGCTCAGTGCGCACTACGGCACGCGCCTGCGCGGGGTGCTGGGCGCAAGTTACATGTTGGTCGGCCTACTGCTCGGGCTTCTCGGTTGCGCGCTTTGCTACCTGACGTTTATCTCGTGGCACTTTGCGGCATCCGCCAACTACAACGTTCTGCTCGTACCGCCCTGGCTGCTCGTGTTCGTCGGCATTGGCCCGAGCATGGCGCGCGGCAAGCCATGGGCCTTTCGCATCGCGCATTGGCTCATGAATCTGACTCTGTTCAGCAGCGCCGTAGCCGTAGCCGTCCACGCCGTGCAAAGCACCCCCCAACAAAATTGGTCAGAGCTCGCCTTTGCGCTCCCCCTCTGGCTCGGCGCCGCCGCCGCGGCGCGTTTGGCAAGAAGCACTGCGCTCCCGATTCGAGCACGCTGAACTGGGCCTGCGACGAGCGAGTTTGGTTTTTCCACTGATGCTCACGGGCCGCGCAAAGTCACGCACAGCCTTCGGCGTTCGCCCGGTCTGCGCCCGCACTACCATCAAAACTACTACGGCGCGTTCGTGCACGACCCCGACGGTCACAACATCGAAGCCTGTTGCCACGAGCCCGCGCAGACTGACCGACCGCGCCTCCCGCCGCCGCCGCTTCGCTCCCGAGCCAGGCTCAGTAGAGGCGGGGACGAGGCACCGGGTTCAATTCCCGGCGCCTCCACTGTAACACACTGATTTAATTGATATTTTAGTCGTCACAAGGCGGGTAACGCGCCCGGTGCCCGCCCTGCATTGATTCAGGGCGGGCATGATGCTGCCGTTGAGCAGCATGCCGTGAAACGGCGCTATGCTGTCCGTGATGGGCGCCATCGACGAGATTCTAGCGACGATTAGGCGACTTCCACTGCCAGAACGCCTACAGCTGATCGAGCAGGCCGCGAACGAAGCTGCAGAGGATACGCCAAAGGCACCCGCTGTCGCCACACCGCGAAAGCTGAGCACCGATGAGCTGCTCGCCACGCGACTCACGCCTCCTGCTGGGGTCGGGTCCGTGAGAGTGGAGGACATGGATCACGCAATCGCGAAAGGCGCGCTCGGACCTGGAAACGCCCGCGCCGCGGCGTTGCTTGGGCTGATGGCTGACGAGCCGGATCTCGTCGACCAGGTGTGCTCGCTCGCCTACGAGGCGCGCCGCACGGCTCACCTACGCGCGGTCGATGAGTAAGGTCCTGCTCGACACGGATATCCTCTCGGAGATCCTCAAGGGCAAGAGCGCTGTCGTGACCGCAAGGGCGGGTTCCTACTTGGCGCAGCAGGGTTGCTTTACAACTTCGGCGGTATCGGTCGCTGAGATCGTCTACGGGCTTCGGCGCGTCGGACGCGAAGACCGAGTGGCGCAGTTCGAAGCCTCGCTCGACGCGGCGGAAGTCTTGCCCCTCGATGACGCCGCGGCGCGCCTCGCCGGCCGAATCGACGCCGACCTCGAACGAGTTGGTCGAATCATCGGTATGCCGGACGTGATGATTGCCGCGATTGCTCTGCGAAATGGTTTGCCGATCGTGACTGGCAACGTGGCTCATTTTGAACAGGTGCGGTCAGCCGGATACGAGCTCTACGTCGACAACTGGAGAACGACGTAAACGTCATGGCATCTCGCAGGCGCACGGCCAGCAACTCGCGCGAGGCCGCCCTGTTTCCACCCATCCCGAGGGCACCGACAGCGCCGCAGCTTCCCGCTGACCCGAGGCAATTCAGCACCGCACGCGTTATCGACGGAATTGCCGGCGTCGCGGGGAGCGTCATGCGCGTTAGCGGTGCGAACTTGTCGACGGGTTTCACGCTTCCGCGGTCGATGTTGGGCGTCTGCAGGCCGCGCTGGAACGCGGACTCACTCGCTTCGACGAGAATCAGCTTGAGACGCGCTGGAACGAGATCTTGGAGTGGATCCGCAGGGTCGCTCGATCGTGGGTGCAACGCTGTAAGCAGATGCGCATCGAACGTCGGCAGGCATCCGGGTGGAACTCCAGACACAAGATGACCTGGGATACCACGAGTACGGATTCGATCTGCTTCTGAGGCGCCGGACCAAATCGAAATGAGTGTCGACAGATCGGGCGCAGTCGTTGAAGGCCAACCATCGAGGTGCTTCACCTCGACGACGGAGAACTGATGCCGTGATGGTCTTCACCCGCCCGCGCTCGGCCTACTCACGCGGACCTTAGATCAAGGCGAAGTTGCGGCGGGCTTCGTGGCGTTCGGGCGTCGCGCTTCGGCGATCAGCCATCCGCGGCGACGACGCGCTCGTGATGAAGTCCCGCGAGCACCGGAAACGAAACCACTTCGCCGTGAGCGCCGGTCCGCAAGCGGCTCACCGGTGTGCTCTGCCGCAAGCCCTGATGTGGGCGAGCATGAATGAAGTACCGGACGTACTTCATCAGCACCACATTCAAGTGTCGTTCGCCCAAGATGATCACGTGATCCAAGCATTCGCGGCGCACGCTGCCGAGGAAGCGCTCGCAGGTCGCATTCATATTGGCGGCGCGCACGGCGGTATTGATGACGCGCGTTCCGACGGCCTGCGCGGCGCGATCGAAGTCGGGTCCGAATTTGTCGTCGCGATCGCGAATGATGAAACGCGGCCCTTGGCCGAACGGCGTCGCATTCCTGAGCTGTTGGGCCGTCCACGCGCGCGAGGATGCCCGGGTGACGGCCACGTGTAGCACTTCTCGAGTTCCGTGGTTGATGATGAAAAACGCGAATATCGGTCGGAACCAGATATCGTACGTCTGGACGAAATCGCAGGCCCTGATGTCATTCGCGTGATTTTCAAGGAATGTTGCCCAGCGCTGACCGCTCGGGCGAGGCTTGGCAGTCGACTTGAGGCATCGTTGGACCGTGCGCTTTGCGACGCGGATTCCGAGCTTGAACAGCTCGCCGCGGATGCGCTCCGCGCCCCACAGGCGATTTTCGTCGGCCATGCGCTGGATGAGTTCGACCGTTTCCGTGGAGACGTGGGTCTGCGGCCGGCCGTGTCGCGTTCGCCACCGCCAAAACCGCTGAAACGCTTGCCGATGCCAGCGTAGGATGGTGTCCGGCTTCACCAGCAATACGGTCTCGCGCCACGTGCTCGTGATCGCGCTCGCTCCGACGATCACGGCGCGGTCCAGGGCGCTCAGCTTGCGGCGCTTGACCTGTCGCCTGAGGACCAAGAGCTGCTGGCGGAGCAGTACGTTCTCGGCGAGCAGGAGCCGTCGGGGCCGGAAGAGATCGGCAACCAGGCCGAGCACCGGGCTGGTTGGTCGAGCCTGCGCGCGAATCGCGCTCGTCACGCGCTTAAGCGCGCGACCGGCGGAGCTTGCGAGACGGCCTGCTAAGCTCTTCAACACCCAACCTGAATGCCTGCAACGTGCTCACGAAACAACTTGTGAGTTTCGAAATCCTGGGCGATTTTTCGCCGGACCGAGAAAGTAGCCAACAGGGTGCTGCGTTTCAGCCGAACTCCAGCAGCTGAAGGTTGAGTAGTGCCACTTGCTCGCTCGGCTCCGAAGCAGCAACGATCGAGCTAATCTCGCGAAAAGTGCGCCGAAGTAAGTCGCGGATCCGATCGTAGTCGACGCGCGAACAACTCATCACGTTGTAAGAGAAGAAGTCGCGCGGTCGGCGCTCAGCCACACGCCGATAGCCGACGGCGCTCCAGTGTCGGAGTAGCACGCTCAGATCTTCGCGTGAACCGCGCGTATCGACCGTGAGCGGCCGATCCTGACACCACAGGCCGTTCTCTAGTCGAATGATCTCGGCAGTCTCGAGATGCTGCGCCGCGGCCCGCGCGACGTCTGCGTTGATTCCGAGTCGCTGCGCTACGAATGCGTCGTCGTGCGCGGGTAGGGCACGGTAATCCTGGGTTTCGAGCACTCTCAGGACGGCTTCGGTCCAAGGGGAGTCGAACGCGAGGCGGCGCGCGGCTCGCATCCCACGGTAGCGTGCGGCCAGCGATGGCACGGACGCGATCGGCACGAGCGCCGCGACCAGATCTGGTAGGCGCCCCGTGATCGCGTCGATGCAGCGAAAAAAGTCTGGCAGACGTGGCTGAGCCGCTTCGCTAAGCCAGCGCGCCATCGCGAAGCGCGAGCAACCTGCACGGGCGGCGATGTGAGCCACTGGCGTCGTGCCTCGGATTGCTGAGAGCCACGGCGCGAGGGCAACGCGCCCAGCAGCGTCAGGCGTGGGCGGCGCCGCCACGTGAAACTCGGTGAACGCCTGGCCGACGTTCACGCCGAGTAGGTGCGCCGCGCGCAGTGTCTCAACGGCCGTTGGAAAGCGTCGACCGTGCTCCCAATCAGTTATCGGGTTGGCGCGATAGCCGAGCCTGCGTGCGAGCGCGCGCTGCGAACGGTCGCCTCGCAGTGCGCGCAGCACTTCCGACGCGGCTTGCTCGAATGAGCGCTGGTCAACGTTCTCGGAAGAGTTTCCCGTTTTCGCTCTCATGATGGACAATTATGCGCATAGAAAGTTCGAAATCGGGCAATTTTTGCTGGGCGAGCGGGCCGCGGCGCTCCACAGTCAATTCGCCGCTCACGAGAGCGATACACGCGGAGGATCGAGCCATGCGACATCGGGGACTGTTTTTGGTTTTGCTGAGCGCTTTTGCGACTTGGGGCTGCGGTAGCACGACCGCTGGCGGGCACGCTGGCGGTCAGTCCGGCACGGAAGGCGCGACCCCATACTGCGCGATTGGCCACACCCGCTCCGTTAACCTCGATGAAGAGACGCCGGTGGGTACGGCTCGAGAGCGCTTCGATTCCGTCCCCTCGCTTTGGACCTCTGGGATGACGAGTTTGCGTTGGTATCCGCCCGACGGCAGCTCGAGTTACGTCGACACCACGCTCACGCTCTCCTTTAGCGGTTCGCCGACGACGGCAACCTACTTCTGGGACACGTCGAACGGCAGCGACAACGAATGCGGCACTCGGGTGCTTTCGATCGAAGGCGGGGTCCTGCAGTTCCAGACCGCGGATGGCGCGTTCGACGAATCCATTCCCGGTACCGTGGCTTGGTACCCTGCCGATAACGGCGTTTCCGGATGGCCGCAGAACGGGGCCGCGTTTTACGCGTCTCCAGCGGCCAAGTTTACGGGCTCCTACGACATCGCCGCCGCGACGCGGCGGAGCCCCAATGCTCGGATCTCGCTGGTCACCAATGTCTCGCCCGCAGAAGGGGGTCTGTCGGTCGTCTACCCGTCGACGACATCGTTCTTCACCGTGGCCACTTGGTCGACGACTGGCGCCGGTGGCAATCCGGGCGGCGCCGGCACTAACGGTGCGGCCGATGCCGGCATCGGCGGCACCGGCGGCTAAGAGGTCTCGGTCCATCCCCGAACATCATCACCGGCTCATTTGGCTACAGAAACCCGCGTCTCAAACCCTAATGATATCGCGGTATACAGCCCTCATTCCGCCCCCGCGATTTGAACCTCCGACGGCGACGTCGCGCAATAGCGGCTCAGCGGTTCCGGCGGCCCAGCGAGCGCATCCCATGAGCTGCCCGGGGAGCGCCGAACGGAACCGTCGAATGCCGCCCCTTGAAGCTCTGTTGCTATCTGCACGACCACGTCCCACCGCCGCGCTTCCGCTGCCAACACCAGCGCCCGGGCTAAGGCGGTTTCAACTACGCCGACGAGGTCGTACGCCTCGGACGATGCCGTCACATCGCCACGCACGATCGCGCACTTAGATGCACGATCCGACACGTCGGCCGGATCCTCGTGAAGCACGATCGAGCCATTTCCATGCTCCATCGTGTTTTCCCATTGCCCCAAAGCGGGTTCAATTCCCGGCGCCTCCACTGTAACACGCTGATATTGCTGCTATTTTGAATCGTCATACGCCGGATAAAACACGCGGCGTATGACGGCGAGCGTGGCGGGGCACCCGCGTGTACCGTCCGAACCATGGCGAGTTGGGCATCCGAGGTTGTATTCGTCGACGTAGACGAAACGCTCGTACGCTCCGCCGGCTCCAAGCGGATACCGATAGACGCGGTGCTCGAGCGGGCCAGAGCCCTGAAGCAAGCGGGCGCGACCCTGTACTGCTGGAGCACCGGCGGCGCGGAGTACGCTCGCGCCTCGGCCAGCGAGGTTGGATTGGAAGACTGCTTCGTGATGTTCCTGCCGAAGGCCACCATCATGATCGAGGACCAGGCTCCAGCGGAGTGGAGGCTGTGCCCATGTGTACACCCGTTTAACATTGCAAGCATCGAAACGGGGTCTGAGTGACGGGCCCCGCTGTTGGAGCGAGAAAGAGAGTCCTGATCCTCGCGGGTCCCAATGGCGCAGGCAAGACGACCTTCGCTAGGGAGTTTTTACCTGACGAAGCGCATTGCCCCACGTTTGTGAATGCAGATCTGATCGCCGCTGGGCTCTCCCCTTTCAACCCTGAGGCAGCGGCGATGCGCGCCGGACGCCTCATGCTCGAGTTGATCGATGAACACATCGCGCGTGGCGATAGTTTCGCAATCGAAATGACACTGGCTGACAAGGCATACGCCCGCCACATCCGGAACTGGCAGGCAACCGGCTATCACGTGACCCTGCTGTTCTTGGCGCTACCATCTGCCGAGGCGGCCCTCCAGCGTGTTCGCGAACGGATTGCCCAAGGCGGGCACTCGATACCCGAGGCAGTCGTCCGAAGACGATTTCTAGCCGGAAAATCCAACTTCGAGGGCGTCTACAAGCCGCCCGTCGATGCCTGGGCGCTCTACGACAATTCGAATGGGCAACCGGTTCTGCTAGATTGGGGAGAGAAGCGATGAACCCGAAGCCGATTGAAGAAGCCAATACCCCGGAGCTGGCCCTCGCGCTGCCGGCGCTTCGCCGCGCACGCAAGCGAGCCGAAGAAATCGCCATCGCCACCAACACAGCGTTGATCCAAGTGGAAGATGGAAAAGTCGTACGCGTGCATCCCGAGCGCGCGGGCCGAACGACCTAACGCAATTGGCGCGATGCGCGTGCGCGACGACGAAGAGCAGTACAGGCGCGCTGTTGGTCTTTCGGCGAGCGACTGCCGGCGCAGGCGCCTGGCTTTCGAGCGTCGTGCTGGCCGAAGTCGCCTGGGTGCTCCGCGTCGCCTACAAGTTCGATCGCGCAACCACCGCGGCCACGCTCCGTCGGCTGCTTGCCGTTGACGGCGTACACGTTGAAGACGAAGTTACGGCACACCTAGCGCTGGCGGCATTCGAAGCCGGTTCCGCAGATTTCGCCGACTATCTCATTTTGGAATCGGCACGTCGGGGCGGCGCGCTCCCCCTTCACACCTTCGACGAGCGCTTGAGCCGCTCGACCGGTGCGAAGCTCGTCGGCTGAGCGCTCCCGCGCCTTCGCAGCTCGTCAGCGATCTGCGTCACCACATCCCACCGCCTAGCCTCCGCCGCCAAAACGAGCGCCTTCGCCAGTGCCGTCTCCACCACGTTCGACAGCTCGTACGCCTCGGACGATTCCGTCACATCGCCACGTACGATCGAACTGCTTGCGAGGTGCCATTTGAGGTCCTCGCTTGTCGAGTAGTGGATCCGGCGCTGCCAATCAAGGAGCCCGTCACGCTTCCCTCGACCCGGTTCGGGCTCGCTGCCACAGCGAAGCGGCGAGCGCTGGTGCTGCCACGAGCAGCGCGCTATGCTAGGTGAGCATGACGCAGGCGTTTCAGGCAAAACCACCGCCATTAGTAGCGGACGAAGGCGGCGTGATTCGTGTCGCTGGCACTCGCGTGCAGCTCGAGACCGTAGTGCTTGCGTTCGACGCCGGTGCGACCGCGGAGGAAATTGCCCAGCAATATCCGTCGCTGGACTTGGCTGATGTGTACGCTGTGCTCTCGTACCTGCTCGGCAACGAGTTCGCGGTGCGCGAGTACGTTGCCAAGCGCCTGGAGTCTGCTGCTGCGCTTCGCGCGGTGGTCGAGCGTGATCGGCCGCAAGACGGTATTCGCCAGCGCCTGCTCGCGAGGCGTCAGCAGGCCAGCGGCGCGTGATTCGGCTGCTCGCGGACGAGAATTTCAATAACGACCTGTTGCGCGGCCTTCGGCGGCGCGTGCCAAACATCGACGCGCCACGGATCCAGGATGTCGGCATGCGCGAGGCCAGTGATGAGGCTGTTCTCGAGTGGGCGGCGGCAGAGGGACGCCTGGTGTTGACTCACGACGTCTCGACGTTGATCGAGTTCGCGTGGCAGCGTGTCCGCGACGGGGGACATCATGTTGGCGTGGCGGCGGTCGACCAGCAGGCCCCGATCGGCGCTGTCGCTGCAGATCTCCTGCTGCTCGTCCAATGCAGCACAGACGACGAATGGCTGGATCAAGTTGTCTTCATTCCGTTCTGACGATTGAAGTGCTGAGCCGAGCCGTGGGCTCCATTAGCCTGCGTCCGACCATCCTTCGTCAGCGAGCTCACCGAGCAAGCCTTCGAGCTTGCCGTCGAAGACTTTGTTGAGGCGCACGAAGCCGACGAGAGTTGAGGCATCGAAGCGCAGGCCGTCGTTTACCACGGCTAATTCGCAGACGTCGCGAAACATGGCTTCGATGACAGCTACGTCGTTCTTCGCGTAGCAGAGGAGATCGATGTCGCGCGTCGGCCGCGAGACGGGCGCATTCCACGCATTCAGTAGAAGTGCACCCTTGAGCAGGAATCGGTCGCGATACGGAGATTGAGCAAGACGGTAAAGCAGGCGTTCGTGCGCGTAGTGTTGCAGCACCTCTTGGAACGGCCGGTGGCTTGCTTTTGCCCTATTCGTGAGGCGCGCTCTCACCGATGCCGCGGTATTACCCGTCACGTTACTGCCTCCAGGTACGGGCGCATCACGCGCTCGACCCGGCAGACACGCGCCTGTTCGAGTAGGCGTTCGATGACGGCACCGCGGCGCCCGCGCCATGTTCTTAGCGCCTCGAGCGCGACATCCAGACCGAGCTTGCCGCGGTACTTGAACGCGTCAGCAACGCTCTTTTCTGCGCTGTAGATGCGCAGCTTTTGACCGTCGACCGTAGGCGCCTCGATCCCGCTCGTGAACGCGGCGCCCGTGGGTATTGCCACAGGTGTGCAGAGCTGGTCTTCGGCGGCATGCGTATTTCGGTGCGATGCGACGGGAGACCGCGCACGATGTGTTCGCGTTCTGGCAGGACGCTCGCCGTGGCACAGTTGAGCGCTGTGCCTATCACGAGGGCACGCTCGCTGGACACCGCGTCGAGGCTCCGATCGCCGTGTATCGACACAACGGCCGACATGGTGACAGGACCTACGTCATCATTCAGCACGGCAGCTATCAGTGCGTTCCGATAGACGAGCAGCCTGAGCTTGAGGCGGGCTACGTACATCTGCATCGTGGCATCGGCGACGCGAAGGTCTTTCGCCTCTGGCGTGCCTTTCGGACCAGAACGGAGCCGCGGCTCACGAGCGCGTGGGAGACATACGCGCAGCTGCAATTCGACCTCCTCTCACGCTCTGACGTTTCCTTCAACTCGATCCACGACCGCACGAAGCGAGTAGAGACGGGGCACATTCTCGATGACAGCTGGATGACGGACGGGCTCGCAAGGGTGCGAGGCCTGGACATCGAGCACGACCCGTGGACGTGTGCGCTCTGGGAAGCAGCTCACCAGAGCTTTGCGCTGAGGAGCTGGGTGAGCGAGCACAAGTTCGGCCCGAATCGGGTCGTCTGCCGCACCCCGCTCACCAACATCCGCATCACCACCTTCTTCGCGGGCGAGCACGAGGTGCGGGTGCTCGATCCGTCTCACGTGGAACTGCTCGCCGCCGTCGGCTGTGAAGTGAGCCACGAGGGCTGAGCGTAACGACCGGATGCGCGAAGCCGCGGCGCGTGCCGTCCAGCGCTCGCTAGCGCCTGCGCCATTTGTCGCGATAGCTCGGAGGCGGCGGGATCGGATCGTCGGGCTCCTCAGCGCGCAAGGCAACGAACGTACTGGAGTCACCGTCCTTGATCCGTAGCGAGCCCTTGATGCGACCGTCCTTGCCGAGCGTGACGCGTCCCGAGCCCGACATCGGATCGTACTCCCACGCGCCCTCCCACGTGAACGAGATACCGGTCTTCGTCGGCTTGCAGGTCAGGTAGGCGACCAGGCAATGCATGCGAAGTCGGTCGTCGTGCCCGGTCAGAGAGAGCAGCGCGGGGCCGAGCGAGTCGAGGTATCTGCTCGACCACTGCGACGTCTCGGTGATCCGCCACCAGCCGCGGTATTCCGCTGGGATGTCGTCCAGATCCATGTGCCGCATGACCATGCCACAGAGGCGCTAGGTTGTTGAGCCCAACCATTCACCCGTACTCGCAGGCAACAGGACTGGCGGCCTCACCCGCCCTGCACGCCGACGCTGCGCCCCTGAGCCCGACTCACCTTGCCCTTCGAATCTCCAGCTGGCACCGAGCTCCACTGAATGTTCCCCGCCGTCGAAGCTACCGTTCGCAACGACGCGCGGGCCCCGGCTTTCTTGAAGCCCGTTTGCGGTTCATTGACTGACAACATCGGCCTTGTCGTCGAGCCTAGCCTCGGTGCAAAGTGCTCTCCGAGTGGCTCGTAAGAAAACCGCTGTGACGCGATCCGCACCCGACTACGACGCCGTGCTCGCGGACGTCGTAGTGCTCGTCGAAGCAGCGAGACACGCGTCGGCCCGGGCGGTAAACGCGTTGCTTACTGCTACCTATTGGGGCGTCGGCCGGCGGATCGTTGAGCAAGAGCAGCACGGGTCCAAGCGGGCTGGATACGGGGAAGAGCTCATTGTCAGGCTATCGGGCGACCTCCAATCGCGCTTTGGCCGAGGGTTCGGGCGAGCAAACCTGTTCCAGAGGCGCGCCTTCTTTTTGGCCTACCGCGAGATTCTCCAGATCACGTCTGGAGAATTGGTACCGGCTCTGGGTTCGGCGAAAGTCCAGACGACGTCTGGACTTTTCGCGATGCAAGGCGGCATGGCTGCGATGGCAGCTCATTTCCCGCTCCCTTGGTCACACTACGTTCGGCTCCTGGCCGTGCGCAATCCCGAGGCGCGGCGTTTCTACGAAGCCGAAACCCTCCGCGGCGGCTGGACCATCCGCCAACTGGACCGCCAAATCGGGACCCAATTCTACGAACGCACAGCGCTGTCTCGGAACAAGGCCACAATGCTGCGGCGCGGCGCGGCGCAGCAACCTGGCGACGCGCTGACGCCCGAGGAGGAGATCAAGGATCCCTACGTTCTCGAGTTCCTCGACTTAAAGGATGAGTATTCCGAGTCAGACCTTGAAGCGGCGTTGATTGCCAAGATCGAGTCGTTCCTGCTCGAGCTCGGCGGCGACTTCACCTTCGTGGGTCGGCAACGTCGGCTGCGCGTCGGCGACGCCTGGTACAGGGTCGACCTGATGTTCTTTCACCGCCGCCTGCGCTGCCTGGTCATCATCGATCTGAAGCTGGATCGATTCACTCACGCCGACGCAGGGCAGATGCACCTCTACCTCAACTACGCGCGGGAACACTGGACGCTCGAAGGGGAAAATCCGCCCGTGGGGCTGGTTCTATGCGCCGAAAAGGACAGCGCAGTCGCCCGCTACGCGCTCGAGGGGCTCTCGAACAAGGTTCTTGCGGCTGAGTACCGGACGGCGCTCCCGAAGGAGGGCGCGTTGGTCGCGGAAATCGAGAAAACAATTCATCAGTTCAAGGCCCGGCACGTGGCACCGCAAGCACGCGCGCGAACGCGACGGTCGAAGGAGTGACACCGGTGACGACTACGGGAACGATGATCAAGCACTTGATTCCAGCAAATCTGAAACGAGTCGTGGTGTACCTTCAACCGATCAGCATGCGTTGGGGAACGGCGAAGCTCCGCTCCCTTTGTCGAGACCAGTTGGGAATCGAGCCGGACTTCTCGACCGCCTTCCTGTTCGTGAACAAGAGCCACGACTGCTTGCTGGTCTATTCGACGGACGCCAATGGCGACCGAACGCTGATGAAGAAGCTCGAAAAAGGCGCTTTCATCATGCCCGCACCCGAACCTGACGGAGCGCCTTTCATCACTATGCGACCCTCGATTCTGTCGCGCATGTTCAGGTCTTAGCCGGAGGGGCGATCTATCTCGTCAGGTTCGCACGACGCCGTGCCTGCGGCATGCCCACTCGCCGCCCCTCCAGCTCCTCGGCGATGAGCATCACCACGTCCCACCGCTTCGCCTCCGCCGCCAAAACCAACGCCCGTGCCAGCGCCGTCTCGACCACGTTCGACAGCGCATACGCCTCCGACGATTCCGTCACAACGCCACGTACGATCGCGCACTTAGATGCACGACCTGACACGTTGGCCGGATCTACATCGAGCCCGATCGTGCCTGATTGCGGCTCGATCGTGATCGCCAACTGTCCCAAACCCGGTTCAATTCCCGGCGCCTCCACTGAGAAAACCCCGGCGAGAGCTGGGGTTTTCGACTTTTGTGCGATCAGGGCTCGCTCGGCTGGCAGGGCTCTACGTCGTGACGCTTGCGCGTAGCGCTCGAGCGCCTTGCTGGACGGCGGCCGCGCTGCGCGCCACTTTGGCGTTCAATCGCTAAGCCAAAGGTGACGCCGGGGCGCGCGGCCGCCTACTTGCCGACGAACGTCGTTACCGTCGATGCTCCGAGCGCGGCGGTGAAGGTGCCGTTGGCTACCGCGACAGCCGTCTGTGAGGCCAGGTTGTCCGCGGACGAGGTGACCCAGGGCGTCATCGACGCGGGCGCAGTCCCGCCGGCAATAGTGATGGGGACGCTGGCGGCTGCGGTCGCCTTGTTGATGGCCACGACGACCACGGTGCCGTCCGAGCCCACATAGGCGGTGAGGAATACGTTGGCGGGAATGGTCCCCGCCACCTCCACACGCATGTACCCGGGCCGCACGAATTTGCTGTAATTGCCCAGCGTCCAATGTCGTTTGGTATCGGTCGAGCCGAGCACCACGCCTTCGTTGTCGCCGGTCTGCGAGTAATTCCAATAGAGCCACGCCGACGCGTCGCCGATGGCCAGCGCTTCGTGGATCCAGCCTGCCACGGCGATACCGTTGTTGATATCACTGCTCGGACCCTGCTCGGGCCACCACTTCACGCCCGACATCTCGGTCTCCCAAACCTCTTTGCGCGCGGCGGTGACGTCGCTCGGCCACGGGTACGCGTGCTGCGAGTCGTACTCATGCGTGCCGATGATGTCGAAAGCGGCCCACGCAGTCGCGTCCTTGGCGAGGTAGTGCCCGTAGTCGTACCCGCCTCCCATATCGCAGACCGTGTTGCTCGGCGGAAAGCCGCATTTGAGCGGATCCGAGCTGTTGTGCCCGCCCGGATCGGGGCCGGCCGACTTGTTGGACCAAAGATGGTCCCACTCCGAAGTTTCGGGCGCGATGACCTTGACGCCCGCCTGCTGCAGCATCGGTCCGACGACCTTCACGAAGGCGACCATTTCGTTCGCCGTGTAGAGCATCGTCGGGTAGTTGCCGTTGCACGGATCCATGCTGCCGCATGACGCGAATTCGGGCTCGTTCGAGATCGACATGGCGTAAAGGCCGTTGTCCTTTGCGAACTTCGTGATCGCGGTTGCCCACGATGTGTAACAGCTCGTGTTCAGGTGTCCGCCGTTATTCACATCGTTGTTGGACTTGCAATTGGCCGGTGCTGTCCAAGTGGAACCGATGATCTTGGTGCCGGCGATGCCCTTCACCATCGAAATATCGCCCGAGGCGCCAGACGTGATGAACCCGCCGGTGGGATTCATGCCGACGCGCAAAATCGTGAGACCGATGTCTTTCGCGGCGTCGAAGATGCTCGAGGGAACGGGCGCGTTGTAGGTATCGTTGAGGCCGAAACCCTCGATCTTTTGGTGCGTTTGAGTGAGCTGGACGGTGACGGGTCCCATGTTGTTCGCACCCGCTGAGCCGCCCGTGGCAGTCCCCGCCACGCCGGTGCCGCCGGTGCCGCCGGTGCCGCCGGTGCCGCCGGTGCCGCCGGTGCCGCCGGTTACCGGGGGATTACCACCCATGCCAACGACAATGGTGCCACCAGTTCCAGCGTTCGGGCTGCCGCTGTTGCCGCCACTCGCGACCGTGCCACCGGTGCCGCTGCCGCCCGCGGTACCCACTGTTTGCGAGCCGCCGCCGGCGCCTCCCAACGCCGAATTCCCTCCCAACGCCGAGCTCCCTCCCACTGCCGAACTACCCGCATAACCGCCACCTGTGCCGGTACTTGGGGAGCCACCTTGGTTTGTCGGCGGCGAAGCCGCTTGGCTACACGCAGCGACGACGAGCACGAGCACGAGAGTAGCTATCGATTTCATTTTCATAGCACCAAAAACTCAGTGAAAGCGCCGGTAGCTACAGGAGTGGCCTCCCGCCGACGCTTCCGTGCCGCGGCACATTAGCAGGTTCGAGCCAGCTGGGGAACGCTCGGAGTGCGATCAGGGGCCAATCACTTGCCTGTGCGCGGGCAACCAGCGTCGGCTCGTGCAAACGGGTGCCTCACCGTTGGCGCCACCAGAAAGTCGACGGGAAGGGCGACATCGCGAAGGCGAAGGGGGATATCGCGAAGGCGAACGGCGATATCGCGAAGGCGAACTCCGGGCAAGCGCAGGCGGATAGAGATTCGGAATCGGCCAACGTTAGTAAAGCCGCAACAAGCGCCGCTGCAGCTACCTCGATTGACGCTGCCCGACCCCTCGCGAACTGGTCGAGCTTCGGCGCGCGCCTCAACGCGAAAGGCGGCAGGGCGGCGATTGACTCTTTGGCTCGCGCCGCCTTGCCGCCGACGACCACTGCGGACGGCGCCGTTTCCAGCACGCCCACGGATACTAAGATCACCCCGGAGTTCTGTGTGTTTCGGTCGCTGCAATCGCGTGCCGAACCGAAACACCGCTAGCCCCACGCTGTTCTATCCCTCGATCGACCTCCTCCGCTGGCGTATATCGAACAACCTCATCCGCGGCCGGAGTTCGACCGTTTTCTACGCCCTGAGCGGGTCTGTGCTGGACCCGCTGGGGCCTATCACGGAAGTCGCCACTCGCGATCAGCGGCTCGATTCAGACCCTGCGCGCAACCACATTTTCTGGGAGGGTTTTCTGACACCGCGCGCTGACATCGAGTTCGGGATACCGGAGTTGACCAAGAACCTGGTCGTTGGCGGAGGCGCTGCCGTACGCTTCTTCCGCGCCCAGTACAACCCGGGTGCGACCACGCCCACCTACTGCGAGGTCGGGGCGAAGTGCGGGCATGACTCTGCACAGAAGCTGAACTGGGACAACGCAGAGCTCAACGTCTTCGTGAAGTACGTGCCTTGACGACTCGCGAGGCCCTTCACCATAGGCCTTGGAGTCCATTGGGATAGGCGTCGGAGCCCGTGCCGCGCAGGCGGTTGCCGCTTCACACTTTCGACGAACGGTTGGGCCGCCGCGACGGTCTTAACGTCGTCTTGGCGCTGCCGCGCAGACGAAGCTCTTCGGCAATTTGCGCAACAACGTCCCACCGCGCTGCCTCCGCGGCCAAAACCAGCGCCTTCGCCAGCGCCGTCTCGACCACGTTCGACAGCTCGTACGCCTCGGACGATTCCGCCACAACGCCACGTGCGATCGCGCACTTAGATCCGACACGTTGGCCGGATCCGCATCGCGCCCGATCGTGCCTGATTGATGCTCCATCGTGTTTTCGCGCTGTCCCAAACCGGGTTCAATTCCCGGCGCCTCCACCCTGGGTTTGCCCTCAGAGGCGGCTGCGATCTCGAAGCGCAGCGCGAGCGGCCAAGCGATGATGCAAGACACTGGGCAAAAAAAACCCGAAGCCCGCGATCACTCGCAAGCCTCGGGCCTATTTCACAACCCGCGTGTAGCTACTGCTGCGTAGCTACCGGTTTCTGGCCAATCCACCTGTCACGGCGGCTATAGGCGACACCTTTCGCCTCGTCAGGCGACACGGTGCTCTTGTCGTTTTTGATGTTCTTGCTCATGGTGACCATGAACACGGTGGAGCTGCCTTGGCCGCCGATGATCACGGACCAGGACAGGAACATCATCCACATGCGGAACCATTTTTCGCCGTATTTTTCGACGATCGCGGCTTCGTTCTTCTTCCAGTTTTCGTACCACTTGTGGATGGTCACGGCGTAGTGCACGCCGCAATTTTCCACGCGGTGAACCTCGAAGCCCGCGCGCTCCGCTTGTGAGGTCACGAAGCCGAGCGGGCAGCTCGCGTCAGCACCGGGGAAGATGTACTTGGCCATGAACAGACCCCAGACCAGGTCTTCGAACTGCCAGGAGCGGCGCAGGCCAGCGATCTGCAAGTAGAAGATGCCGTCGTCCTTCAGCATGCTGCGCACTTGGAGCAGGAACTTCTGGAAGTTCTTGATGCCGACGTGCTCGGCCATCTCGAGGCACGTGATTTTGTCGTACTTTTCGCTCGGCAAGTTGCGGTAGTCGTCCACGATCACGTTGACGCGGTCGCCGACGCCGGCTTTGGCGGCGCGCTCGTTGGCCCACGCGGCCTGCTCTTTGGCGAGCGTGATCCCGGTGCTCGTGGTGCCGTAGTGCTCCGCGGCGTACGTGATCATCGGACCCCAGCCGCAGCCAATGTCCAAGTGCTTGTCGCCCTTCTTCATCTGCACGTACTGGCAAATGGTCTCGAGCTTGCGGTCCTGCGCCACTTCCAGGCTCTCTTCCGGATCACGGAAGATACCGCTGGTGTAGGTCATGCTCGGGCCGAGGAACCAGTTGTAGAAGTCATTGCCGCGGTCATAAACGTGGGCAATGTCACCCTTGTCCGAAGCCTGGCTGTGGGTCACGTTCTGGCCGAGGAACTCGCGGAAGTAGAACTTCACGTCGCCCCAGGTGAAGCAGAACTTGAACAGCTGATTGCGCCGCAGCATGACCTGGTAAACGTCTTGCTTGAAGTCGATCTTCTCGGCCATGTAGGCCTCGTAGAAGATCTCCATCGGGATTTTCTTGCCGATCCAGCGGTTGCCCGCGGCCGTGTCTTTGAACGAGAAGTACGCGCTCCAATCGGCAGCGCGGTCGTCCGCTTGGTGGGAGCGGTAAACCAAGTACAGCAGCGGCAGCAGGACGCCGAACAACGGCACCGCGAACCAAACCGCAACGAACACGATGGCGCCCGCGATGGTGAAACCGAAGCCACTCAGCGCAAGGGCCAACGCTGCCACCACGGTCGGCGCAGCGAGCAGCAGCGCGCCGTTTTGCTCGAGCAGCCAGAAGATGAACGGCATGCCGTGCGTACGGCCCGTCTCATTGTGTTGTGACGCCGGCTTGGCGCGGGCAGCGGCAGCGCGCGCAGACACTTGCGTGTCACTCGCGAGCGGGATCGGACTATCGGTGGTCTCGCCGGCGCCGGCTGCAGTGCTAACTGGTTTCATTCGCAGATCACTTCGTTAGGGCGCGTCCGCTTCGCGCCCTTGAGGGTGGTTACATGCGCCTAACCGGACAGGGCCCGTCATGGCGAGCCGCGCAACGGAGCGAGGCAAAAATGGGATGCGGACGTACCGTTCAACCGCTGCGGCCACAACCCGCAGCACTCGGCCCACCGGCCGCTTGCGCTATGACGCGGCGCGCCGCTTTGCTGATTGAACGGGAAATCCGCGGCTTACGCCGCCATCGCTGGAGCACGGAGCGGGCGGCGCTGGCGCAGGTCGATGCGCACTGGCACCACGATCATAGGCAAGCCGCGACGCTGCAGGCGCTTCTGCACCATAAACGCGGTCTCGTTGTGGAGTACGCGATTCCAGAACGTATCCTCTTCGAAGATGAGCTGCCCACCCACGAAGAGCGCGCGCGGATAGCGCGAGCGGAGTTCTTCGGCAGACTTCTCGATTTCGACCGCAACCTCAGTCCCGACCGAGAACATGCTCGCGGCCGGCAAGCCGAGCGAACGCGCGTAGTGCTCGTAGCAGAGCAAGTTCTTGCGCGTGCGCGCCTCGAGCTCGGCGAGTTGATCCGCACCCTTGAAGGATTCCGAGTCCACGACCGCGACGCTCAGGAAGACGACCCCAGCGAAATGACGCGGGAACATGCGCAGCAGCGTGAGCAGCGCGTGACGCCCGAGCCCACTGTAACCACCGACCAGCAAGATCGCGACCGGCTTTTCCACATCTGGGTCGCGCGCGGTGTGGTGCTCCATCAGGCCGTG
>JBDTJC010000438.1:0-2975 GCA_039936055.1 Polyangiaceae bacterium
CAATCGACATCTCGAGTGCTTCGTCCCGAAGACCCGAGCCGAAGTGGTGCGCCTCGTCTACGACCAGCAGCTCGAACTGTGCGCCAATGCGAGGCATCAGCCGGTAGGCACTCTCGAACGTCGAAACGGTCACCGCTGAAAGATCGCGGCGCCCGTCTCCGAGGCAGCCAATCGGCCCTCGGTAGGCGGCTCTGATCACGGAGGTCCATTGTTCGAGCAACGCTCGTGTAGGAACCAAGCAGAGGGCGCGCGCGCCCAGCGACGCCAATGCGGCAACCGCAACCTGCGTCTTTCCACTTCCCGTGGGCAGTACGATGGTTCCGCGACGGCCCGAAAGCTCCCAGGAAAGCAGGGCGGCACGCTGGTAAGGTCGAAGGTCTACCGGATTCCATTGAGCAGGACTGGGCAGCGTCAGTGGCACGACTTCATCACGCAGTGGTGGTGCCGAATGGCGCAAGGCCGCCAGCACCTCAGAGTAGCGCCACGCTGGCGCTCGGAATAGTGCGATTCTCGGGTCCCACAGCAACCCTGGCACGCGATCGGCCTTCAACTCGGGTGCTTCCGCTAAGACGAGGGTCCCATGATCGAATAGAAGGCGCATGGAGTACGCATCCTCTTCGACACGCCGCCGAATCGAGTTGCGTGGGACAGTTCAGCTAGTCTGTTCGCACGCGCGGCCCACGCGCGGGCATCCCCGGCGTCAGTCGGCGCCGTCCGCTTCCGCTTCTGCTTCCGGCCACAGCCGCGGGAACAAGAAGCGTAGACTCTTGAGTGGCACCGCGAAGGCGACTGGGGCCCGCGACGTCGCGGCCTTGAGCACACCGAAATGAAGCAGGCTGGACAGAACTCGACGCGCCACCCGCGGCGCTAGACCGGTCATGGCCATGAAGCGGGCTCGCTCGATGGGACCTGAAATCGCGGTGTAGTGAAGCGCTTCCAGCGCGTCGACTTTGACAACGGAACGTTCACTGCCGATCGACCACGGGCGCGCAGCAAGCGAAAGTAGAAGATCTTGCAGGCGCCCCTTGAAGGTAGCGAGTGACAACTGGGCGCGCATGAAGGTGGCCTGATCCAGGCACACGTCCAGCAGCCAGCTGGCGAACGCGACGAGTTCTTCCTGTGACAGCGGGCCGCGGCCATCGAGATCGTTGCGCTTCGGCAAGCAGGCATTGTTGAGCCGCGCGTAGTAGGCTTCTTGCTGGCGCGCCATGCCGCGGAGCGGAGACCACAGGCCTTGTGTCTGGCCTAGCGCGGTGAGCACCAGGTGGGTATGAAGCCGCGCCGCGCGACCATTCCCATCTGGAAACGGGTGAATCCAGAGCAGGCGGTGGTGCGAGCAAACCGCGCCTAAGACCGCCTGCTCCTGGCCAGGGAGCACCGAATAGCGCTTTTGCCAAACTTCGATCAGCTCGGGTATTTCCCGCGCCTCGGGCGCCAGGTGCTGACCGGCAGTCACACGCCCACTGCTGCGAAACTTTCCCGGCGTCACTTTCTTACCGTCGTCACTCAGTTGCTCGGCGCTGGGCAAACGACGGTACAGGTTGGCGTGGATGATTTGCACGAACTCGGGCGCGTACAGAGCCGTTCGTGTACTCGGGAGCGCGTCTTCGAGTTCCTCTTCGGCCTGGATGTGCGCGAGCGCGAGCCGCTGCCGCCGCGCCTGCTTCTTGTCCGCGTCGAATTGTTGGTGCAAGGCACGCTCGATGTCCGCGGGCCGCGTGTGTTGACCTTCGATCTTGTTCGTATAGTAGCTGTTCATGGACCGCAGCAGCGGGCGGAGCGTCGCGCCGAGTTGGCCGGCAGCCGATTTCAAGGCGGTGTCCTTCGGCGATCAACGCCGCCGCTTGAGCCAGAAGCGGGGGCTGGGCCCGCTCTTCGGGCAGAAGCGGTTGAAAAGACGACGTCGGCATGAGGAAAGGACACTATCACGCGCGGATTAACCGAACGACAACACAGCCATTATTCTAGTAATCTGTAGTACTTATGACGGTCACAGGTGAGTTCACGACCACTTTGACGGACAGTTACCAGGACAGTTCCTAGGACAGTTCCTTTTGGTTGATGGTCACGAGCGAGCGCACAGAGCACCCAGCCTTCGGCGGCGCGGCCCGGACGAGCGCGCCCTCGTGCCCGCATCAACGGCGTTTGCGGGTCGTGGTCTTGGTTTGGACGCGATTTCCGTGGACGTCGTAACCATGCTCGATCGCGTCCCGTCGGCGAGCACGACCGGGACCAGGCGGTTCTAGATCGGACGTGTAGGCCGAGTCGCCAGACTTGGTCGTGGCCTTCAATGCACGCAATATGTTGGCGTGAATCGTCCGCTTCATCCGCTCGCAGACCCCACCCAATGGATTTGTGTATCAGTGAGCTGTCCTCCTCGGAGCAGTTTCAAGAGGTGGCTCCGGTCGGCGGCGGCGAGCGGCTCGGCCTTGGCGCGTTGATCCCAACGCAGCAGCTCGACGCCAGCCACGTCTTTTAGGTGTGCTGGCTACATCGCTGATCCGCGCGTCACGCGGCAACGCGGTAGTCGTTGTGGAGTCCTCCGAGGATCGGGATAGCGAGCACGGTGGCGCCCGCGCGGTACGAGGTGCCGACGTAGAAGCGCTGCGGGACGTAGCCCGCCAGCGGCGGATGCTGCGCGAGCCAGGTGCCGCCCGCGAATTGATAGAAATCCGTGCACGGGTCGGCGGTGCGAACCAACACCTGAGACGGCTCGCGAGCCACGCGCCGGCGCCCTGAGCCACGGTCAATCGAGCACTGCGGGCGTTCCGCTGATGAAAGCGTGCACGCGCGCGGCCAGCCGCCCGCGAAAGGCCTCGGTCATCGGAGGGCAGTGCTTGCAGGCGCGCAGTAGTTCCAGCTCGGCTTGTGGGAACAGCACTTGGGCGCGCGCCAAGAGCGAGGCGCCGGGGAACGACAGATCCTCGTCCGCACCGAAAATCAGCGTTCTCCCGGTGTAACCGGCGACGTCTTCA